>JBMNSG010000072.1:0-11091 GCA_050945075.1 Eubacteriaceae bacterium
GATGAAATTATCGTCATCAGTGACGGTAAGGTTGCAGGACAGGGACCGAAAGAAGAAATTCTGCCCACTCTGATGCTCAAAGGCTATAACGATTCCTGTGATATCAAGAAAATGAGGAATGTGATCTGATGAAACTGACGACAGAAGAACTTCTGAAAATCGTATCTGACTGGAAGGGAAGCTACGAAGGAAGTGCATTTAATATTCGTGAAGACGGAGCCTGTGCAGGCAGACAGTCTTCAAAAAATATCCAGATCGACTCCAAGGAAGATGCACCGGGACTGGTGATTCACGTAAAGCCTTATACAAAGGATGAAACCGTCTATATCCCGGCCTGTGTTACCCACAGCGATGTCGACGATCTGGTCTACAATGATTTTTATATCGGAAAAGGCGCAGATGTAACCATCGTTGCCGGCTGCGGAGTACATACCACAGATGGCCATGATGCCCGTCATAACGGGATCCATCGTTTCTTTCTCGAAGAAGACAGCAGAGTCCTGTATGAGGAAAAACATGTCGGTACCGGGAATGCCAAAGGACTTAAAATCATTAATCCCGTGACCGATGCGGATCTGAAAAAGAATGCGGTTTTAACCATGGATACCAGCCAGCTGGGCGGTGTCGATACCACTGACCGTAAAACCAGGGCAAAGCTGGCAGACGGTGCCAAGCTGTATATTAAGGAACATATCCTGACTGAAGGCATTCAGACAGCCTCAACCGATTTTGAAGTTGAAATGAACGGCTATGAAAGCGGCGTCGATCTGATCTCCCGTTCGGTTGCCAAGGGTAATTCGGTCCAGCATTATCATTCAGTAATCCGCGGCAAAAACAAATGCAGCGGTCACAGCGAATGTGATGCCATTCTGGTGGACGACGGTAAAGTCGGTGCTCAGCCGGAACTGATTGCAGAAAGTCCTGATGCAGCACTGATTCATGAAGCTGCCATCGGTAAAATTGCAGGCGAACAGATCCTCAAGCTGGAAACGCTGGGCCTGACCGAAAAGGAAGCAGAAGAAACCATTATCTCCGGATTCCTGAAATAACAGCCGTTTGAAGGCGATAATAAAGAATGATTCAAACTGAAAAAGCTCCGAAACCACAATCTGTGGTTTCGGGGCTTTTTTTATCTTTTTTGGAAAATCCTATTTGCAATTTGCTTTTCTCCAATCGCGCGGAGACAAGCCGTACGTGTTTTTGAAGGCTCTGGAAAAATGGAGGCGGTTCGGGTAACCGACAGCCTCGCCGATATCGCCCACCGGAAGATCCGACTGCCTGAGCAGCTGAACGGCCTTGGACATCCGGTAGTTGATCAGAAAAGCCTGCGGGCTTTTACCGGTATATTTTTTAAACACTTTATTCAGGTAGCCGCGGCTTAAATTGCAGGTCTCAGCAATTTCTTCCACTGAAATATCGTTCTGAAAGTTTTTTTCAATAAACGAAAAAGCTTCTTTTATATACAGATCGCTGAGATGTTCAGAACTCCCTACCTGCTGGGAAACAGAAGAGCGAATAAGCAGGTCAATAATCTGATAGAGAAGCCCGATCTGGCAGAAGGTCGTTTCGCCCCGGGTTCCAGCCAGTTTATACATGATTTCCTTTAATTCTCTGGATAATGTCAGATCAGAGGATTTATACAGCGGATCATTGCGGGTCAAACCGGCCAGCATGACAGCTTCTTTTGCCCACAGACCGTCAAATTCCACCCATGCGTATTCCCAGGGATTCCTTTCATCTGCCGTATAGGTCGTGATTTGATTGGGAGCAATCAGGAATCCCTGTCCGCTACGGACTCTGAAGGTTCTGTCTTCCTCATCAGTCCCGGCAGCAACCAGGGTTCCGGATCCCAAAACTACGAAATGAAACAGATAATGGTTTCTGACCGCCGGTCCGAAAGATGGATAAACATCCGGACATTAAAATCGAAGTACAGGTGACCGGGTGGAGTGAATATTGGACAAAGCTGGAAGCCGGAGCGACCAGCGATACACTTCCGGATGTTTTCTGGATGCATACCAACGAAATTCTGGATTATGCAGATTCCGGAATGCTGGCAGGCTACCTGGAATTCCATTTATTTCTGCATTCTGACGGTGCCGCTCGGTATTATTCTGGCACTGCTGGTAGCTGTATTCCTGAATTCAAAGATCAAAGGAAAAATTGTCTTTCGGGCCATCTATTTCCTGCCAATGGTTGTAGCGCCTGCAGCAGTCGGGATGGTATGGAAATGGATGTTCAACGCCAATTACGGGATTATCAATCAGATTTTCCATACCAATATTAGCTGGCTTACAGATCCTAATCTGGCGATCATTTCATGTGCAGCCGTAGCAATATGGAGTGCGGTCGGTTACGATGCAGTCCTGCTGCTCTCGGGGCTGCAGAGTGTACCGAAAAATCTGTATGAAGCAGCAAGTCTGGATGGGGCATCCGGTGTTCAGCAGTTCTTCCATGTTACTCTGCCTGCTGTTTCTCCGACTCTGTTTGTGGTTGTTATCATGCGGCTGATGTCTTCACTGAAGGTTTTCGACATCCTGTACATGATGATCAGTGATTCCAACCCGGCTCTGCTTGATACACAGTCGCTGATGATGCTCTTCTACAGAGAGTCGTTCACAATCGGAAACAAAGGCTATGCTTCGGCTATTGTTGTCTGGACCGTCCTGCTTATCGGTATTGTTACCGCTTTTCAGTTCTGGGGTCAGAAAAAATGGGTCAGCTACGACGTATAAGGAGTCATTATGGAAAATACAACTGCAGTTTCGAAGTCTGAAACCAAAACCAAAAAACATTCCGCTTCTAAATCCAGAAAATGGTCGACAGTACTGATTTACATTTTCCTGGGCCTGGGCGCTGTGCTGATGATCTTCCCGTTTGTCTGGATGATCTTAACCAGCTTCAAAACCAATGCCGAGGCGATAGCAGTACCCCCCAGTTTCTTTCCGGCACAATGGAACATGACAGCCTTTGGACAGGCGATTGAAGCACTTCCATTCGGTAATCTATATCTGAATACAGCCCTGATGATCCTGTTTCGTGTGATCTGCGCGGTGGTATTCTGCTCCATGGCGGGCTTTGCGTTTGCCAAGCTCAAATTCAAAGGTAAAAACCTGCTGTTCACGTTAATACTGGTCCAGATGATGCTGCCAAGTCAGATTTTCCTGATTCCGCAGTTTCAGATGATAGCCGGTATGCATATGACCAATACGATTTTTGCCCTGGTTTTCCCCGGACTCGTCAGTGCTTTCGGAACATTTTTCCTGAGGCAGGCTTACATGGGAATACCGGACGAAACAATCGAAGCAGCCTATCTCGACGGCTGTAATACCTGGCAGGTATTTACAAAAATCTGTTTTCCGCTTACGAAATCGGCGATTGCGGCACTGAGTATCTTTACAGCAGTCTTTGCCTACACGGATCTGATGTGGCCGCTGATCGTCAATACTGATGCCAATATGATGACGCTTTCCTCGGGGCTCTCCATGATAAACGGTCAGTTTACAGCCAATTATCCGGTGCTGATGGCAGGTTCACTGCTGTCCATGCTGCCGATGATTGTCCTGTACCTGATATTCCAGAAACAGTTTATCGAAGGGATTGTCATGACAGGCGGGAAGTAAAAGATATTACCCGGTCCGAAGGACTGTCTGCTGCCAACCCCATTCCCGGCAGCCCGATCATGTTCAGACGACCGATAATATACGGTTTGAACTGCAATGGCCGGATCAAATCCCATTCCTGTATCCGCATTGCTTTCAACCGGACCCTTACAGCCGGCCGGCTTTTACCGGCCGGCCCTTAAAAAACTAATTGACCAGAAAGGAATTCATTTCGTGCAGACTATCACGATTGATACCCAAAATACTACTTACCAGATGGGTGTAACCGAAAACGGTACATTGCTTCATCTATATTACGGTGCCAGAGCGGACGGAGATATGAGTTATGCGCTCACCAGCTATGACCGCGGGTTTTCCGGAAGTCCATACGATGCAGGAGACGACAGGACTTTCTCACTGGATGTTCTTCCTCAGGAATATCCAGTTTACGGAACCGGGGATTACAGAGCACCGGCATTGAACTTTCATAATGCAGAAGGAACCCAGGGATGCGATCTCCGTTACCGGTCTCACCGGTTTCAAACGGGGAAATATCAGATAGAAGGACTTTCGGCCGTTTACGCGGACGATGACGAATCGCAGACGCTTGAAATTCTGCTTGAGGATCAGGCAGCAGGTGTGGAAGTGACCCTTCGTTATGGCATTCTTCAGGAAAATGATGTAATCACCCGTTCTGCCGTTATCAGAAATACAGGTGAGACGGACATCATTCTCGACAAAGCCTTTAGCAGCAGTCTTGATTTTCTGTCCGGATCATATGACTGGATCCATTTTGACGGACGTCATGGGATGGAAAGAATCCCGCAGCGTGAAGCTGTAACAACCGGCCGTAAAAGCATCGGAAGCATCCGGGGTACCTCCAGCCATCAGTACAATCCGTTTATCATGATCACCGGGCCGGATACTACGGAAGATCATGGAGACTGCTGGGGCATGTCATTTCTCTACAGCGGTAATTTTAAAAGCGAAGCGGAAAAAGACCAGTTCGGACTGACCCGGATCGGCATGGGCCTGCAGGATGAAATGTTTAATTATCCGCTGGCGCCGGGTGAAGTTCTGGAAACGCCGGACTGGGTGACTGGATTGTCAACCAGGAAAAAATGGGCGGACCGCTTTCAGATATTGTAGACCGTGTAAATGCGCTGGGTATGAAATTTGGCATTTGGATTGAACCGGAAATGGTCAATGAAGACAGTGATCTGTTCCGGAGCCATCCGGACTGGGCATTTACAATACCCGGAAGAAAGCCGGTGCGGGGCAGAAATCAGCTGGTGCTGGATTACTCCCGCCCTGAAGTAGTGGATGCTGTTTTTGATCAGATTTCCTGTGTACTGGATTCCGCCAATATTGAATATATCAAGATGGATATGAACCGGAGCATCAACGATGTTTATTCCGTCGGTCTTGCCAGACAAAGCTATGGCAAAACAATGCACAATTATGTAAAGGGCGTTTACGCATTTCTGGACAGGCTGCAGAAACGTTATCCGGATCTGCTGACTGAAGAAGCGGACGTTAAATAACAGAGGAATAAACAGACATGAATAAAACGTATGTAAATATTAATTCAGTGGAAAAAGTAAAGAGCTTTGTCAATAAACTAATCAGTCTTCTCTGTGACGCGGATCTGGTTTCCGGTCGTTATGTTGTCGACGCCAAGTCGATTATGGGAATTTTCAGCCTTGATCTGTCAAAACCCGTTGAGCTCAGGCTGTATGCGCAGTCATATGAAATCGAAAAAGCTCTGGATCTGGTAAAGGAATTTATTACGGTTGAAGAACCGCAGGAGGAGAATTAAAATGTCTGAAATCAGTCTCAATCATATCTGCAAAACCTATGAAGACGGCTTCCAGGCCGTTAAGGATTTTAATCTTGATGTAAAAGATAAGGAATTTGTTGTTTTTGTAGGTCCCTCCGGCTGCGGGAAATCAACAACACTGCGCATGATCGCGGGTCTGGAAGATATTACCAGCGGCGAACTGGATATCGATGGCGAAATCATGAATGACGTTGCCCCGAAAGACCGGGATATTGCCATGGTTTTTCAGAATTATGCCCTTTATCCGCATATGTCAGTCTATGACAATATGACTTTCAGCATGAAGATGAAGAAAGTACCGAAGGACCAGATTAAAGAACAGGTCATGAAGGCAGCTGAAATTCTTGATCTTGAAAAAGTGCTCAAGCGCAAACCGGCAGCACTTTCCGGCGGTCAGCGGCAGCGTGTTGCCATGGGGCGCGCGATTGTCAGAAACCCCAGGGTTTTCCTGATGGACGAACCGCTTTCCAATCTTGACGCCAAACTCAGAGTACAAATGCGTACGGAAATTTCGAAACTGCATCAGGATCTGGGGGCGACTATCATTTACGTGACTCATGATCAGACTGAAGCCATGACGCTGGGAACTCGCATTGTGGTGATGAAAAACGGCGTGATCCAGCAGGTGGATACACCGGAACGTTTGTACTATCATCCGGTAAACAAATTTGTAGCCGGATTTATCGGGTCTCCGCAGATGAATTTCCTGGATGGTAAAATTGAAAAAGACGGCGAACGCGTCCTGTTTATCACTGAAAAAGATAAGCTTGCAGTACCCGGGTTAAAAGGGAAAAAGCTTATTGACGCCGGTTACGATGGTAAAACCATAACGATGGGTATCCGTCCGGAAGATATACAGGATTCGCAGATTTTTATTGAATCCTCTGCAGACAGTGTCATTGAAGCCGATATTCACATGTACGAACTGCTGGGGGCTGAGGTTTATCTCTATTTCGATTACGCCGGTTCTCAGATGACCGCCAGAGTCGATTCCAGAACCAATGCCCATACCGGCGATCATGTACGGTTTGCCTTTGATATGAATTCTGCACACTTTTTTGACAACGAAACAGGAGATACAATCGGAGAATAATTTTTTCGCTGCCGGCAGGTTGAATCCTGCCTGTTTTTTATTGTTCAGGCCAAACAATGAAATCAGAAACTGTTTTCCTGAAACAAATGGGTTTACGGAAAACCGAATGATGTTGACAAATCATTCAGGAGGGATTACTATATTCATATAGTTTTAAATAAAACAGTTTTATTTAAAACAGTTTACCGGAACAGACATCGACCCGGCAAAACACCGGGGCAGATGGAAACCAGAAAGACATCAGATAGATACAAAAGAAGGAGTGGGAAAGTGACCAGGGCGACTGAGATGCTGGAGAACAATCGCAGAATTGTCAGACTGCATGACGGACTGCTCAAAGATATCTGCAGCGAAAATGAACTGACTATGCTGGAAGGAACGATACTTCGTTTTCTGACCAACAATCCGGGCATAGACACCGCAGCGGAAATTGCTGAGCTCAGGCAGCTTTCAAAGGGCAATGTCTCGACAGCTGTAGAGAAACTGATACGGAAAGGACTGCTGGAACGCAGACAGGATCCACACGACCGGCGGGTGATGCATTTAACAGTGACTGCAGCGGCGGAGCCGGTAGTCCGGGCGATCCGGGCTTCAGAAGAGGTTTTTCGTTCGGAACTGTTTGATGGTTTTACCGACAGGGAGATCGAAGTATTTCAGCAGCTGAATGACAGAATATTTGAAAACACCAGAAAGGCACTGGGGAAGAGAGAGGCTTCATGACAAAAGATAAAGATTTTCTGGGTACAGAACCCGTAGGCAAACTGCTTTTAAAACTGGCTGTACCCACTGTTACTGCTCAGATTATCAATATGCTCTATAATATTGTAGACCGTATTTATATCGGCCATATTGCCGATGTCGGAGCTCTGGCACTGACTGGAGTCGGCGTATGCATGCCGCTCATTATGATTGTATCCGCTTTTGCGGCGCTGGTCGGAAACGGCGGAGCACCAAGGGCATCTATTTTTATGGGCAGCGGTGATGATGAGTCGGCAGAAAAGACGCTTGGTAATTGTTTTACCCTTCAGATTATCATTTCCCTGATTCTGACAGCAGTCCTGCTGATCTGGGACAGAGACTTGCTGCTGGCCTTCGGAGCCAGTGCCAATACCATCGAATATGCTGTAAGCTATATGAATATCTATGCACTGGGGACGATATTTGTGGAACTGACTCTGGGCATGAATATGTTCATCACAGCACAGGGATTTGCCAAAACCGGTATGCTCTCGGTTCTGATCGGTGCTGTCTGCAATATCGTACTGGATCCGATTTTTATTTTTGGCTTCAATATGGGCGTTCGCGGGGCGGCACTGGCAACAATCATTTCGCAGGCTGTTTCATGCATCTGGGTGCTTCATTTTCTGTTTGGCAAGAAAACACGGCTTAAAATCAAGCGCTGTTATATGGGACTCAAGTCCAGGATCATTCTTCCCTGTCTGGCACTTGGCTCCTCGACTTTTATCATGCAGGCAACGGAAAGCGTTATCTCAGTCTGTTTTAATTCATCACTGCTTGCTTACGGCGGGGATGTTGCCGTCGGGGCCATGACCATTCTGACCAGCGTCATGCAGTTTGCGATGCTGCCGCTGCAGGGACTGGGGCAGGGAGCACAGCCCATTATCAGCTACAACTACGGTGCCCATAATGCCAGACGAGTGAAACAGACGTACAAGCTGCTGCTGGTTTCGAGCCTGAGCTTTTCGGTTTTGATCTGGGGCTGCGTGGAATTATGGCCGCAGATTTTTGCTGGCATGTTCACCTCTGATCCGGCTCTGCTGGAGTTCACCAAAACTGCCCTGCGCATTTATATGGCCAGTGTGGGATTGTTCGGGATTCAGATTGCCTGTCAGATGACTTTTACCTCGCTGGATAAAGCAAAGGAATCGATTATCGTCGCTATCACCCGGAAATTCATACTGCTGGTCCCGCTTATTTATCTGCTTCCGAATATTCTGCCGTTTGATAAAACAACCTCTGTCTATCTGGCGGAACCGGTTGCGGACCTGCTTGCTGTTACCTTTACAGCCATTCTGTTTACGATTCAGTTTAAAAAAGCACTCAAAGATATGGACGACCGCAGTAAAGCGGTACTGTCTTAAAAAAAACACGTCACAGGAGTGGCGTGTTTTTTATTGCGCCGGTTCGGGGATCGCGGTCAGTTAAAGCGGTATGGTTAATCAGATGTTTACACGGATTCAATCAGAATCAGGCGTTCCGGAACAGCAGACAGTCTGCAATGAAAGGTGTACAAAAAATAAAAAAAGCGCCGGTTAGGCGCCAGATTTACATAAATGGCAGGGGCAGAAGGATTTGAACCCTCGGCACGTGGTTTTGGAGACCACTGCTCTACCAACTGAGCTATACCCCTGTATAAGATGGTGGGCCATCAGGGATTCGAACCCTGGACACCCTGATTAAGAGTCAGGTGCTCTAGCCAACTGAGCTAATGGCCCGCGATGATGGTAAATGACTGCTGTATTAAAAATGGTGGGCCATCAGGGATTCGAACCCTGGACACCCTGATTAAGAGTCAGGTGCTCTAGCCAACTGAGCTAATGGCCCGTCAACGCGGTACTTTTCTATTATAGACAGGTACCGCTGAAATTACAAGTAAAAATTTAAAAATTTTTTAATCGTGAACCTGTTTCACAAAACGCCCGGATTTGCTTTTGTCTGCAGACAGATCCGGTTTCGAAACAGAGTCTTTCATCTTCCGTTTATTCCGTGCAGTTCTGTTCACAGGCGGTGCAGTCCGCTGGACCTGTGTCTTTGCCGCATACATCTTTCGGTGAAAGGACTTCGCCGCTGGTCCGCGTGATTACTGCCGGTCCGTTTTCTTCGCCGTCAGAAGTATTGTCTGCTGCATCAGCCTTCTGTGCTGATTCATCTGCTGCCGGATCCGGCTGGCTGTCCTGATCCGCCTTTGCGGCATTGATCTGGAGATCTGCTGGTGCCGCAGTTTTTTCAACGTGTTCACCCTGGTCTTCCGGTCCGGCTGCTGCCAGCTGCTCGAGAACCCGTTTCAGAAATTCAAATACGCTGACTGCAGAAGGAATGTGCATACGTTCTTCCGGTGTATGAACATTTTCCAGATCCGGTCCGATTGAGACGATATCCAGATCCGGCAGCTTTTCAACAATCAGGCCGCATTCGAGTCCGCCGTGAATTACCATAATCTGAGGACTGACGCCGTACTGATCCTGATACACCTTTGTCATAAGCTTGAGAAGCGGTGAATTTTTCTTTTCAGGCCAGGACGGATAGCTGCCTTCGATATCCGGAGTCCCGCCTGTGGATACGATAAAGCTGGTGGTTTTGTCTGTAATCACCTGAATCTGATCGGGCGTATTGCCGCGCAGTCCCATGGTGATATGCAGTTCGTCGTCGGTTGTTTCGACTTTGCCGATGTTCAGGCTCTGGCGCACTTCACCGTGTTCCATAAACTGGATCCCATGGGGAATCTGGCTGATGACAAAAAGAGCTTTACGTGTTCCCGCATAATTGACGGCCTGTTCGGTTTTGTTTTCCGCCGTTTTTTCGAGGACGATTTTCATGTCCGGATCGGTATCCGCATACATGCGCGAGTACATCTGAATCATGTGGCTGAAGGCTTCATGAAACTGGATTTCGCTGCCGGTCGTGATAATCTCCGCCATGGCTTTTTTTGTGATGACATTATCTTTTTCACCGCCGTCAATACGGATTAAATGCAGATCTTCCGGACGGTCCAGATACAGCAGCGTGTCACTGAGAAGAGAAGCAATCAGCCGTGCGGCAGAAACACCCCAGCGGTCCATTTCAACTCCGGAGTGACCGCCAGTGAGACCGGAAGCGGTGATTTTCCAGCGGGTTCCGGTAATCAGGCCGCGTTCCAGCGGATAGCAGCCATTTACGCGCAGACCGCCGGCACCCCCGACCGTAAAAACGCCTTCCTCTTCGGAATCCAGATTGATCATCAGCTCTGCTTCAGATATCCAGTCGGGATCGAGATCCTGGGCGCCGTACATACCGGTTTCTTCATCGGATGTCATCAGCATATACAGCTTCGGATGACGTACTGATTCAGATTCAATCAGTGCCAGCATATAGGACAACGCGATGCCGTCATCGGCTCCCAGTGTGGTGCCTTCCGCAGAAAGCCATTCACCGTCCGGCGTGATACGGAGATCAAGAGGATGGGCCAGAAAATCATGTTCGCTGTTTTCTTCTTTTTCACAGACCATATCCAGGTGTCCCTGCAGAATGACCGGCGGGGTATTTTCCGCTCCGATACTGGCATTCTTGATAATAAGCAGATTTCCTGTGGGGTCGGTTCTGGTTTCACAGCCATGAGCCCGGGCAAATGCTTCCATGGCTTCGCGCAGGGCCGTGGTATTGCCCGAACCGTGAGGAATATCGGTGATCTTTTTAAAATGCTGCATCAGCAGTTCTGTATCATTCATAATCAGTCTCCTGTCTTTCTACTCTTGTTTCATTACAATCCCTGAGTATTTATTGTTCTACCTTAGTATTTTAACGCATGTACCCCTCAAATCTTAAAGAAAGTTTATCCA
>JBMNSG010000073.1:0-10946 GCA_050945075.1 Eubacteriaceae bacterium
ATTCACCGGTACAAAACACACGGGGCTCACAGACACCTGCCTTTGATCTGGAAAAATTTGTCCGCAGTATGGACGTCGATACATTAAAACAGATTATCGCGGTTAAAATGTCTGAAGAAAAAGCGGCATCGGCGGAAAAGGCTGCTTATGCCAGACCGGAAACCAGTGCTGCTGCTGTTGAACCTCCGGTACAGGCTGCGATGCAGGATCAGGCAGAGTCTGACCGCCTGAGCCGCCGGGAAGCACAGAAGGCGAAGCTGGAAATTGCGCTCAGGCAGAAGCTTGACGAACGGGAGCGCAGCAGGGCTGAACAGGCCAGAATCGCTCAGGAACAGGCAGAACAGGAAGCCGCGGCGGCCCGGGAAGAACAGAGCCGTAAAGAAGCGCGGGAAGCTGCTGTAAAAGCGGAAATCGAAGCCCGGCTTCAGGAAAAAGAAGAAGAAAAGAAACGCCAGGCGCAGGAAGAAGAAAAACGACGTCTGGCTGAAGAAGAAGCACAGAGGAAAAAAGAAGAGGAAGCGCGGCTGGCGGAAGAAGCCAGACGTAAGGAAGAAGAAGCAAAGCTTCCGGATGCTTCCACAATCGACAACGTCCTGGGTGCCGCTCTTTCAATCGCTCAGGCTGTTTCAGGCAGCAGCCCGGAAGCGGATGAAAAAGAAACAGCCGGCGCAGGTCCGGCTGCTGCACCGAAGGCAGAAACTCAGGAACCCGAAAAGCCAACGCACAAACGGCACAGCTATAAATGGCTGAATTACAAATCGGAGCTGAACGACGAAGAAGAAACGCTCAGAGACTGGAAAGACAACAACTGACAGACTGCATTTACAGGCAGGCTGAATCATAGAAAAAAGACTGGAAGTAAAAATGAAGGCATTGATCCTGATTGACTATACCAACGATTTCGTCGCAGAAGATGGAAAACTGACCACCGGAAAACCCGGGCAGGAAATAGACCCGGCTCTGGCACAGGCCATACACGAGGCGGACAGCGCCGGCGATTTTATCGTGGCAGTCAATGACAT
The DNA here is from genome assembly GCA_050945075.1 of Eubacteriaceae bacterium. Classification (GTDB taxonomy): domain Bacteria; phylum Bacillota; class Clostridia; order Eubacteriales; family Eubacteriaceae; genus UBA7485. The sequence goes on from JBMNSG010000073.1 coordinate 1,023, forward strand.
CCATTATCCGGATGATACCCGGCACCCTGAAAGTGCACTGTTTCCGCCGCATAATATTGCTGGAACGCCGGGACGCGATATTTACGGTGAAACAGGCAAAGCCTTCGGACAGGTGATGAAAGATCACCCGGAACGCTGTTTTCTTCTGGACAAAATGCGGTATTCCGCGTTTGAAGGAACACCGCTGGATATCCTGCTCAGGCAGAACGGGATTACGGAAATCGAACTGACCGGTGTCTGTACCGATATCTGCATCCTGCATTCTGCGGTGAGCGCGTATAACCTGAATTACCGGACCACTGTCCGCCCTGACAGGGTCGCCAGCTTTAATCCGGCCGGACACGCGTTTGCGCTTGAACATTTTAAAAACTCGCTGGGATTCAATGTCCCGGAAACCGGAGAATAACAGATGCCTGAAAACAGGCCGTCGATTTCGATGTTTTCCTGGTTCGGGTATTTTCAGGGAGCCCGGGAGCGGTTCCGCATTATCCGGGAAGCCGGATTTGACGGGGTTATGCTGGGCTGGGAGGATGAACTGGAACCGGAGCTCATTCCCAGGCAGCAGCTGGCGGCGATGGCCCGGAAGGAAGGGCTGCGTGTTGTCAACGCCCACGCGCCTTTTATAGGCTGGAACCGGATATGGACGGACACACCGGAAGAAATCACGGATATGACAGGCCGGTTCAGACAATGGATCCGCGAATGCGGTGAAGAAAACATACCGGTTTTTGTCGTTCACACCAGTGACATGGATCTGGAGCCGGGATACAGTATTGACAATGGTCTGGCTTTTTACAGAACGCTTGCAGAGGAAGCAGAGCGTTCGAATGTGAAGCTGGCGGTTGAAAATGTCTCGCGGCAGTTTTTGCTGCGGGAGGTTCTGGATCATGTGGAATCCGAGGCGATCGGATTCTGCTATGACTGTTCACACGATTATATGCTGCCCTGCGGACGGGGAAGACTGCTTCATGATTATTCAGACCGGATCGCTGCAGTGCATCTGTCGGATAACGATCTGTATCTGGACCGGCACTGGATCCCGGGAGAGGGACAGATTCCCTATGCGGAAATCATGCCGTTTCTGAAGAAAAGCCCGCTTGATGAAATCTCGCTTGAGGTTCTGAAAAGCCGGGAGGATACACGGACGCCGGAGCAGTTCTGTGCAGCGGCGGCCCGGGCTGCCGGGAAACTGGTGGAGCTTTATATGGAAGCGGCACTGCCGGAAAACTGATGCACAGGTTCAGGCCGGCTTGCAGGTTCAATTGATAAGCTGGTTCAGTCCGGTTTGCCGATTCGACTGAGCAGCTGATTCAAACCGTCGTGTCGGTTCGACTGATGAGTGGGTTCATACTGACTCGGATTGCATCAGCAGAGAACAGCCGGAGATGCGGACAGACGTTTTTTATGAAGAAATAAAACAGACCGGAGCCGGGGAATCATCGGGAGCATCTGCTCCTTTATGGTTTACCGGCTCTTTTACCGCATATCGGAGCCACTGGAAGCCTGCCGGATTTTTCTTTCGCAGTCCGGGCTCTTTCAGGTATGATAGACGGGTATAGAAGGTAATTGGAAAGCAAATTGAAGGCAAATGGAAAGAAGTCGTTATAGACTGGAAATAAGATTATGCATGCATTTATGATAGCCGGAACCGGATCGGGTTCCGGAAAAACCACCATTACCGCCGGGCTGATGCGCGCACTCAGCGGACATCTCGGGAAAGGCGGGGCACAGGAAATCGTTCCGTTTAAATGCGGACCGGATTACATCGATCCCATGTTCCATCGTTTTGCCTGCGGGTTTCCGTCAGTGAATCTGGATCCGGTGCTGCTGGAGGACAACGGTGTCCACCGTGCGTTCGAGCGCCGGATGCAGGATACTAAAAATACGGAAGCCTGTGCAGTGATTGAAGGCGCGATGGGGCTTTATGACGGACTCCGGGAGAGCGGACGCGGATCGGCTGCCGATGTATCTAAAATACTGGGTGTACCGGTTTTTCTGATCGTCGACGGGCGCGGTATGAGTCAGAGCGCTGCGGCACTGGTTCAGGGCTTTCAGCATTACGATCCGGAAGTCAGGATCGCAGGAATCATCATCAACCGTATTAAAAACGAGAGCCATTATCAGCTGCTTTCCGGTATTATCGAAGAATCCTGCGGCATACCCTGCGTGGGCTGGCTTCCCGAAAATCCGGGACTGAGACTGGAATCCCGTCATCTGGGGCTGATTCCGGCAGAAGAGCTGGCGGAGCTGTCCGAAATTCTGGACCGGGCTGCAGAAAATATCCGGGAGCATTTTGACCTGGATCAGATTCTGGCTTTATCACGCTGTTCGCTTGACCAGAGTCCGGCCGTGGATCCGTATCAGGGACTAGAAAACAGCTATAGCGGCCTGACCGTTGCGGTGGCCCGTGACAAGGCATTTAATTTTTATTATACGGAAAATCTCGAGCTCATGCGGAGACTGGGCGTCACGCTTACGTTTTTCTCGCCCATGGCGGATACTGTTCTTCCCGAAGCAGATGCGTTCTGGTTTGGCGGCGGTTATCCGGAGGTGTTTGCAGAAGAGCTTGAAAATAATACAGACATGCGCGAGTCGATTCGCGGGAAACTCGAATCGGGTTCGCCCTGTTATGCCGAATGCGGCGGACAGATCTATCTTTCTGACCGGATTATACCGGGGGACGGTATATCCAGAGAAGGTGTCGGCTTTCTGCCGGGGACGGTCCGGATGACGGAACGCCTGCAGCGTTTTGGCTATGCGGATCTGAATCTGGATTTTGAGGACCGGAATTACCGGCTCAAGATTCACGAATTCCATCACAGTGTGCTGGAGCCGGACAAAGATAAATCTCCGGATTATCGTGGCGAGGTCACCAGGGGCAAACGCAGCTGGCCGGGGATGCAGGTCAGAAAGAATACACTGGCGGGCTATCCCCACATTCATTTTTATGCCATGCCGGATGGACCGGAGCTGCTGACAGCTATGCTTGACTATGTTCGCCGGGTTAAAAACGGAGAGAACAGCCTATGAGGGTATGTTCTGCCAGAGCACCTGGCACCTGCGGGGAATACATTCAGGGAATTATCCACGGAGAACCCTGTCTGGTATCCTCACCGGTGAATCTCTACAGCAGGGCGCAGGCATGGATAGATGACAGAGAAGGAAACAGAATCTGCGGAGATAAAACGGAGCGGGCAGTGAATCTGCTGGCGCAGCGTTTTGAGCTTCCGGCGTTCCAGATGGATCATCTTCATCTGGAGGTATGCTCGGAAATTCCGCAGCTGAAAGGGATGGCCAGCAGTACTGCAGATATCTGTGCAGCGGTGACAGCAACAGCCGGCTGCTTTGACCTGCGCCTTACCCCGGAACAGACAGCTTCATTGTGTCTGGCTGTGGAACCCAGCGACAATCTCATGTATCCGCAGCTGAATCTGTTCAGTCATTACAGCGGTGAGGTTTTTGATGATTTTGACTGTGTAGTCCGGGGCGAGGTGCTGGCGATTGACTTTGTCCAGAATGTTTCGACACTGGAGCTGGGCCGGGAAGCCGAGTACCGCAAAACGGAAGCGGACTTCGCACCCTGCATCAGCCTGCTCAGGGAAGGCGCACGTACACAGGACCTGGGGAAAATAGGCCGGGCAGTTACGCTTTCTGCCAGACTCAACCAGGGAATGCTGTACAAGCCCCGTCTGGAAACCATCATCCGGCTGGCGGAGCAAAACGGAGGCTGCGGTGTCATGATCGGCCATTCCGGCAGTATTGTGGGAATCATTCATGATGCACAATTTGACGAAAACAGGTTCACAGAGCAATTCCGGGCGCAGGTTCCCCGCAATGAGTACATCGGGTTCAGGCATTTAGAGCTGATTCCGGGCGGGGTCGCTGTTCAGATGAAAACAGTGCCGGAATGTTTCTGAGCTGTAGATAAAAGAAGCAATACCGGAACAGCTCTGAGCTGTAGATAAAAGAAACAATACCGGAACAGTTCTGAATTGCAGATAAAAAAGGAAAAACATGGAAAAAATGAATTATATCAATGATCCGCAGGCAATCGAAAAAGAGAGCTTCCGGATTATATCAGAAGAGCTGGGGGATAAGCTCCCGGACGAAGACATCCGCGATATTGTCCTGCGGGTGATACACACGACTGCAGATTTTGAATACGCGGATCTCATCGAATTTAAAAACAATCCGGTGGAACGGGGACTGAAAGCCCTGTCCGAAGGAGCGGAAATTTATGCGGATACAGCGATGATCCGCAAAGCGGTCAACAGCCGGGCGCTGGCGATGCAGGGATGTGAAATCGTCAATTACGTGCATGATCAGGACGTACGCGAAGCGGCGGCGGAACAGGGAATTACCCGGTCTGCGGCTGCCATGAAAAAAGCACTGGCCGGAGACAAGGTCCGGATCTTTGCCATCGGCAATGCGCCGACGGCACTGTATACGCTCATCGAAGGCATTGAAGCCGGAATGCCGGCCCCAGACCTGATTATCGGCGCTCCCATCGGCTTTGTCGGTGCGGCAGAATCCAAGGCGGCTCTGGACAGGCTCGATGCAATGGATGTTCCGTATATCCGTATTAACGGACGCAAGGGCGGCAGTCCGGTAGCGGCAGCGATCCTCAATGCCATGCTCTATCGCCTGGGACGGGAATGGTAGGTGTGAGATGACAGGAAAACTGACAGGTATAGGTATCGGACCGGGTTCACCCGACCTGCTTACCGTACGGGCGGTGCGTGCAATCCGCGATGCCCAGACGGTTTTTGTGCCCAGAGGAAAAAACGGAAAGCCGGGGGTGGCTCTGACAACCGCTCAGGACTATATCCCGGAAACGGCTCAGGTCATCGAAATGGATTTCCCGATGGTTTCGATTTCGGGAGAAGCACAGATGCTGGACGAGCAGTGGCGGGATAATGCCGATACAGTAAAGAATGCGCTGGAAAAGGGAGACGGTGTGTTCCTGACACTCGGGGACCCCATGGTGTATTCCACCTATTCGTACATCATCGATTTTCTGGCGGAACAGGGAATCAACACGGAAAATATTCCCGGGATTACTTCATTCTGCGCACTGGCTTCGCTTCTCGGCATTCCGCTGGCTCAGGGCGAGGAATCACTGGCGGTGGTTTCCATGACACAGGACGATGACGAAATCCGTGCGATTCTGCGGCTCAACAAAAACATCATCGTCATGAAGGCTTCCGGACGCAATGAATTTCTGGCGGATCTGCTGGAAGAAGAAGGACTGGAGAAGCAGTTTACCAGGGTGTCCAACATCGGCATGCCCAGCGAAACTATCTCTTCGGATATTGATGAGCTGCGGGGAAGAATTCCCTATTTCTCCACCATTCTGATCAAGAAAGACTATGACTTCAAAAACTAAAACCGGCATTGACCGGACGGTCAGGCGGGGTACGAAGGAGCTGCGGTGCGGCTATACCACGGGCTCCTGTGCAGCGGCAGCGGCGCAGGGCGCGGTATCGATGCTGATTACGGGAGAGATTCCGGAAACGGTCACCATTGATACGCCCAGGGGTATTGAACTGACGCTTGCCCTTGAGGACTGCAGGCCCGGGGCGCTGGCCGCCTCCTGTGCCGTTGTCAAGGACGGCGGAGACGATCCCGATGCAACGAACGGACTCAGGATCTACGCACAGGCGGAGTACACCGGCGGACAGGGAATCGAGATTGCCGGAGGGACCGGTGTAGGTCAGGTTACCCGCAAAGGACTGCAGATCCCGCCGGGCGAGGCTGCAGTCAATCCGGTCCCGCGCCGGATGATCAGACACGAGGTTCGCAAGGCTCTGTCCCGGTATGGCAAAGATCCCGATGCCGGCGTGCGCATTACACTGAGCATACCCGGCGGTGAGGAGGTTGCTGCCCGTACCTTTAATCCCCGGCTCGGGATTGAAGGCGGACTGTCCATTCTCGGAACCAGCGGAATCGTCGTTCCCATGAGCGAGGATGCACTCACGGAATCGATGCATCTGGAGCTGTCTATCAAAAAGGAAGCGCTCCTCGAAAACGGAGAAGAGCTGACTGCGGTTTATGTCCCGGGAAATTACGGGGCGGATTTTGCAGCAGAGCTGGGAATTCCCCGTGACAGTGTCATCAAAACCAGCAATTATATAGGTTTTATGCTTGATGAAGCGCTGTCCATGGGCTTCCGGAAGATTCTGCTTATCGGTGATCTTGGAAAACTGGTTAAGGTAGCCGGAGGCAATTTCCAGACTCATTCCAAAACCAGTGATGCCAGAATGGAGATTCTCACCGCACATGCGGCGCTGCAGGGAGCCGGTCCTGATACTCTCCGGAGAATCATGAACTGTACCACCACAGCAGCGGCAGCGGATATTATCCGGGAAGAGGGGCTGGAGCCGGTATGGCCGGCACTGGCAGATAAAATCCGTGAACGGTGCGCTATCCGCACCTTCGGAGAGATCGAAATTGCAGTGGTGGTGTTTGAACGGGATTACGGACTGCTGGCACAGACTGACAATGCCGCGGACATGATTGCACGGGCTGCCGGGAAAGAGTGAGGCTGCGGATGAACAATACAGATAAGACACAGACACCGCTGGTTACAGTGGCCGGGCTGGGCCCGGGCCATCCGGATTATATCCTGCCGGTGGTTTTAAAACAGTGCCGCAAGGCGCAGGTGCTGGTGTCCGGGACGCGTCATCTGGAGAGTCTGAGACAGGTCTTCGGAGAAGACTGGCAGCCGCAGCAGCATATCGTGCTGGGCTCCGGCCATCCGCTTGCAGAAAGCTTTGAAAAGATTGAAGAAGCCCTTGCAGCGGAACAGGAAATTCTGATTCTGGTTTCCGGAGACACCGGTTATTACAGCATGCTCAGCACCATCAGGAAGAAGCTGCCGGATGTGGAGCTTAAAGTGATTCCCGGAATTTCCTCGCTGCAGTATTTTTTCGCGGCGCTGGGAATGAGCTGGCAGGACGCGCTGATGATGAGTCTGCACGGACGGGAGCAGGATCTGGATGCAGCCCTGAAAACAGGGAAAACCATCGGGCTGCTTACGGACAGTTCACATGGCACGGCATGGATTGCCGGAAAGATGATGGCGGATTATCCCGGACGTATGATTTATACGGGTGAAGAGCTCTCCTATCCGGAAGAAACCATTACGGCTCAGCTCCCGGCGGATGCGCTGCATTACAAAGAGAAGGGGATGGCGGTTGTGATAATCGCAGGTGAAGCATGAACAGAAGATATCTGCCCTATGAAGACAGTGAATTTATCCGTGCCCGGGTCCCGATGACAAAAAAAAGCATCAGGATTCTCACCACCGGGCTGCTGGGACTGGAACCGGGAGACACAGTTGTGGATATCGGCGCCGGGACCGGGGGCCTGACGCTGGAAGCAGCCAGACAGGTTCCGGAAGGCAAAGTCTATGCGGTTGAACAGAAGGAAGAAGCCTGCGAGCTGATCGAGAAAAACATCCATCAGTTCGGAGCCGGCAACGTCCGGCTGATCCGCGGCCATGCACCGGATGTACTATGGCCCATTGGCAGCTGTGATAAAATCATGGTAGGCGGATCCGGGAGCGAGCTGGCAGGTATTTTCAAATGGGCCTCCGATCACCTGAATCCGGAAGGACGGATCGCCGCCAATTTTGTAACCATAGAAAATGCTGCCGACTGTATCCGTCTGATGAATGAATATTTTGACGATGCAGAGCTGATCCAGGCAGGAATATCCGAAGGCTCATCGGCCGGGGGACTGACACTGCTCAAAGCACAGAATCCGATTTTTATCGTAACCGGAAAACAGCGTGAACAGAACCTGGAGGACGATCAGTCTGACTGATAACGGGAAGAGGAAGATGACAGAAGCGAATCAGAATGGCTGCGCTGCGGCCGATACGACAGAAAAAGATATACATGGAGACAGCCAGATCTCTGCGCCCAGCCATGAAGACGAAACAGCCGGCGCGCATACCCATGCGGACGGAACGGTGCACACGCACAGCTATGAAGACGAAACAGCCGGCATGCATACTCATGCAGACGGAACGGTGCATACGCACAGCCATGAAGACGAAACAGCGGCCATGCATACTCATGCAGACGGAACCGTGCACACGCACGGCCATAATCACGGACATACGCATAAGAACACCCAGGCTGTCATCAACCGGCTTTCACGGGCCATCGGCCATCTGGAAGCGGTCAAGCGCATGGTCGAAGAAGGACGGGACTGTACGGATGTCCTGATCCAGATTGCAGCTGTGCGGTCCGCCGTCAACAACATCGGCAAGATTATTCTGCAGGATCATATCGACCACTGTATCGTGGAAGCGGTTCAGGAGGGCGACAGCCAGGCGCTGGAAGATCTGAACACGGCAATCGACCGCTTTATCAAGTAAAGCGTTATAAAAAATTACACGTAATGGTTAAGAATATCTCATCCGGAGGAACGGGCTCTCAATTGTTTTCCGCTTCTCTCTATGATTAAATGGAAACCGTAAAATAGAATATCAGGATGCAGATTCGGGCAATCCGGTGGAATTCCGGAACGATCAGGTCACTGTTAAAAGTCAGGGCTCCGGCTGCGTTCAGGCTGGAACTCTCCATCGAAGAAGATTCCGCGGAATACCGCTTTTTCTGACTTCAGAAAAAGCTTTTTTATTATTCCGGCGGCCACAAATAATTCAGAACATACAGGAAACACAGGAAACCTGAAGAAAGGAAACCATGCAGCTCGCAGTAGCAGGAATCAGTCATATTAATACACCCCAGAACATACGGGAAAAAGCTGCGTTCACCAGACGGAGGGCTTCCGAAGGAATGGAAAAACTGCTTGAGGAAGAGATGATCGACGAGGTCATGATTCTCTCGACCTGCAACCGCAGTGAAATTTACGCAATATCGGAAAACCCGCAGTGTGCAGCCAGCGTTCTTTCTGCTTTTTATATGCTCAAATCTCCGGAGCTCAAGGACTATCTGTACTGGAAGACCGGGGACGAGGCGCTCAAGCATTTGTACAAGGTCGCATCCGGATTCGACTCGATGATTCTCGGGGAGGATCAGATTCTGGGCCAGACCAAGGACGCCCTGACTCTGGCGGGCGAGACTGGTGCATCCGGAAAGTTTTTAAACAAAATTGTCCGTGAGGCTGTCACCTACGCCAAGAAAACCAAGGAAAAGTATGCGGTTTCCGAATCACCGCGGTCGCTGTCTTCTACAGCAGTCAAGAAAATCATGCGGATGATTCCGGACTACGCGGATAAACAAGTCGTGATTGTAGGCTCCGGAAAAATGGGGCTGCTCACACTGCGTTATATGGCCTCTGAGGGCTTTAACCATGTGACCATGACCAACCGCACCTATCACGAAGGGGACGAATACAGGGAGATTTACCGGCCGCTGAACGTGGTTCCCTATCATGAGCGCTATGAAGTAATCCGGGATGCCGATATCGTGATCTCCGCGACTTCATCGCCTCATCTGGTCCTGCGGAAGAACGAGATGCTGGCGCGCAGCAAACCGCTGCTGCTGGCGGATCTGGCCATGCCCAGGGATATCGATCCGGAAATCGGAAACATGGAACAGACAACATTGCTTTCCATCGATGACTTCAGACATATGTTCGATGAGAGCAGCCGTTATCTGGAAAGCGTCTCCGATCAGGTAGATGCAGAAATAGTCGGGGAAGTGGCAGCGATCAACGAGTGGATCGCCGGGACACGGACCGATGCCATCACCGAACGGCTGATGGCGGGTGTAAAAGAACGCTCCGATGAAACAATCGAAATTCTGAACGGACGATATGGATTTACCGGAAAGGACCTGAAATTTCTGGAGAAAATCATACGCTCCGAATTTCGCAAGCAGGTGATGCCTACAGTGCTGCGGCTCAAGGAGCTTGAGGATCCGGCACAGATTCAGGCGATTGAAAAAGCCG
>JBMNSG010000074.1:0-10782 GCA_050945075.1 Eubacteriaceae bacterium
GCATTCTTCCATATTGCCTTTGATACGGACATTTTATCGAACATTTCAAGCGACTTGTCTTCACTCATAAGCGAACTCCCTGCTCTTCTTTATGGGCATTGGCAAAAAAAACGATATATATTACGTCAAATATAAAGCTGACAGCCCCTGTGCATATGATGAACCAATTTATGCTTTCAACAAATCCTCCGAGGATTGTAGGGGCAAGCGTTCCGATACATTTGCCGACCGCGATCAGCATCGATTGCCCCTTTGTATTTTCTCTCCTGAAAAGCATGGAAAGAAATAGAATAGACATAGTAGCGTTCTGCGCAAATGCCGAATACTGCGAAGCCGCGACAACATTGTCAAAAAAATGGATATAAAACGCCAACTGCATAACAGCACAGGATGCTATTGCAAGAATGCTGTACGGAACAAAATATTGCTGTGCTTTTTCAGGCAGGAGCGCTTTTCCGAACTTAAACCATGTCACCAGGATAAGACAGTCGCAAACCGCCCATGCCACATTTGCCGCTGATTGGGCAGGGATAAAAGCGTGATGTATGAAAAGTCCGTCTATCGAATACAGTACTTCCCATGCGATGTTCAGCCCCAGCGCAAAGAGCGGCATCCCGCAGGTCTTGTCTTTGAACCCCCGCCGGATTAGGTCTATATAGACCAAAGTCCAGCATATTCCGCTGATCGCTGTCAGTAGCAGTTTCATCTCATTATCACCTCGTTTTCTGACATTTTCTCATGCCTCATCTGCTCTCCATAAGCCCTTTGCAGCTTTTTCCGGGAAACATAAACTCATAGATCAGATTTCCGGAACGATCCACGTTTTCCTCCCCGATCATCAGTTTCATCCTGCCTGTTCCGTAGAAACGGGCATAGGACATATCCGACAGTCCCTGTTTTCCTACTATCTGTCTGAAGAACCATGGTGCTTTGCGAAAACCTCTCGCTTCGAGTACCTCTTTTCGCCCGATGAAATATTCGAGTTTTTTCACGGAGGATTCGCATGAGTACCGAATCCTGTCCGGGTACTCCTTGCCGCTTGCTACAGATTCCGTATAATACTGGTCAACATCGCAGTGAACTGACTGCCTGTTTTCGAAGACCAGATTGCCGCTGCCGTCCTGCACAAAAAGAATCGGAAACCTTTTGAACCCATAGGTATCTGACGTAATGAAATCGAATATCAGAATAGAATAATCTTTAAAACTCTGCCTTGCCCAAAGCCAGTTGTTCCATTCTGGCAGATAGAAACGGTTGCCCCACTGATGATCGTGGTAACCAGTGCCTTGAACACCTTTCTTTTTACCGCCAATCGTAAGGGCACCGCTCACCTCTCCTCTGGGAACCGAGCAGAGCCAAGTATAATATTCATCATCGCCAAAACCGAAATACGCCGTCCCCGGACGATAAGGCTTTGCTTTGCTGATAAGTTCCAGATCGGCGCCAAGCCCTCTGACAGTGTCCACATGGATATGGTACTTCGTAAAATCTCCGACGAAGCTGTGCGGACCAATATGGACATCACAGCGATCTGCTCCGAATCTACAGTTCCGAGCACGAACCTTCAGATCTCTGGAATACACTTTCCCATCAGGTTCTGTAATCTTAATCGTAACAGACGGCACGTCTCCGTTCTTTGCGATGTTCCGCATCCCGGCCTTCGTGAAAAACTGAATGACTACTTTCGTCCCATCATCCAGGATAGAATCGAAATACCACCATTCCCAGTTCCCGGCATCTGTCTCCGGATTTCTGCGGCCATCCTCCCAGATCTCAACCTTATCAGGATTCACTCCAAGTCTTCTGAAATCTTCCGGCGTGTCCAAAAGCCTCGCCTTATCGTTCCTGTTCTCTTCCATCCTAAGCCTCTTCCTGTCCGGAACCTCATTCCGTCTCCATGTACTTCCTGTATTCATCCCCTACATATGCAAATTCATAGATGAGATCACCAGTATCCGTAAAGGATTCTTTCTCATCCGTATACTTCAAGGTACCCTCTGCAAGAAACCGCCCGTACTTGGGTTTCGTCCCCTTAAACAGTCCACGTAAGAAAAACGGCGTCTGCTTGTAGATATAGCGGGCATCAAGGTCTTCCTTGACTTTCAGTGTATAATCAACAGTCTTTCCGCCCTTTCTGAAAATATAATGAGTCACTTCCGGATAGTTTTTGCCGGAGGCCTTCTGCATGCGTTCCTTCTCAACCCTGCACTCTACATTATCCGTGCTGTCAAAGAGAACCTTCCCATCAAGATCCTGCAGGAAGATCATGGGAATACGCTTATATTCGTAGTGTTTATTCATCACGAAATCAAATACCACGATCGTATGCTTTTCTGTACTCTGTCTCGACCACAGCCAGTGGTTCAGGAAATCAAACTGGGTCGTATTGCCCCACTGATGATCATGGTAGCCTGCGCCTGTAATTTCATGCGTTTCTCCATCAATCGTCAATCTTCCTGTGACCTTACCGCGAGGAACAACGCAGAGCCAGGTAAAATACTTTTCATCGTTCTGTTCGAATCCAATATGTCCGGTCTCGCCTCTCCATGGAGCGCTCTCGCTCTCAAGTGTCACATCGAACCCGTATCCATCAACAGGTGCTGCTTTTATATGATATGTCTTTAAATCTCCGGTAAAACAGTTTTCATCCCAGTGGACATCACATTTGTCTTTTGAAAAATGTATCTTATCTTCCGGAAATTTTGTGATGCGTTTGGACGCCTGTTTTCCATCCGGCGTTGTAATATCAAATTTCAGGCAGGGGTGAGTACCCTTCGCGGACATGAAAGGCTGCACCTTAGTAGAATAGCAGGCCGCTATCTTGCTTCCGTCATCAAGAATGGCATCGAAATACCACCACTCGACTACCCCGCTCCTGTCGTCATCACGCTTTCCGTCTTCCCATAGTTCTATCCTGTCCTTCATTAATCCAAGACGCTCATAATCCGAATCTTTTGACATTAATCTGCATTGTGCCATACGTTTGCTCCTTTCAGAATCCAATCCGCGTACACGAGTAAATATATTGACATTTGTTACGCTTTAGCACATAATAATACCGAACCGGAATATGAACAAGGCACAAAAAAGCGCAAATGATACTTTGTTGACACATAGGCGTATTTTGTTACGCTTTGAGCAAAGGAAAGGTGATTTAAATGGATCTCAGAACGCAGAAAATATATGATTCGCTCATTCAGGCTTTTGAAGAACTGATCCAGGAAAAGTCTTTTGATGAGATAACCGTCAATGAATTATGCAGCAGGGCGAATACAAGAAGAGCAACCTTCTACAAGCATTTTTCAGACAAATATGACTTTTTTCAGTTCATGCTGGGACAGCAGCGAAAAAAGATCATTCAGGATGCCAGGGATGCAATAAGCACCGATAATCCTTCAGAAATGCTTCACAGTATAGTTGATATCGGTCTGCGGTTCGTAGAAGATAACAAAGAGCTGCTCCGTTCAATAGAAAACAGCAGCGTGGCAAATATAATGCTGCAGACGCTTATAGATCAGATGTTTGACAATAAAGAATTCCAGTTCCTGCCTGAGGATGAAATGGCTGTTCAGTTCCTGATCGGAGGCCTCAATCAGTGTACAAGATGGTGGATCGTTAATATCAATAATGTCAGCAGAAAGCAGATCCAGACACAGCTCTATGCATTGGTAGATCAATATATGGATGCAATGCAGTAAAAAGCTCCTCACCGCCGGGAATTTCCGGAGATGGGGAGCCTGTTCTTTCATCAAATATTTTATTTCCTTGCCTTCCCAGTCTTAACATCTAATCCACTCACTCAACGGCAAAACATCTAATCCGCAGCCTAAACCCTACGGAAAACATCTAATCCGCCAACTGAATGTCAATTCATTCTTCAAGCGCATTGATTGACAGTCTTGGACAAATTTCCGCAGAGGATTCTGAACCTATCAGCTGCTTTTCCTCCAAACCCACAAATGCCCTGAAATCAAGGACTTTCAGGTTTATTTACCCTCGACTCTTGACATCAACACCACCGTCTCCACGTGCCCGGTCTGCGGGAACAGGTCCACCGGCTGGATCTTTTCCGCTTTATAGTCCGGTGCCAGTATCTTCAGATCCCTGGCCAGCGTGGTCGGATTACAGGAAACATAAACGATTCTCGGTGCCTTGAGCTCCAGAAGCAGCTTTAACAGGCTTTCATCACAGCCCTTGCGCGGCGGATCCAGAATGATACAGTCCGGTTTTCCGGAGAGCTCCGGTGCGATTACCTCTGCCTTTCCTGCCAGGAATTCAGCATTCGTCAGCCCGTTCAGAGCCGCATTTTCCTGTGCATCGGCTACTGCTTCAGGATTGATTTCAATCCCGGTGAGGCGCGTATCCCCATCGGCCACGTAAATTCCGATGGTACCGGTCCCGCAGTAAAGGTCATAAAGCGCTTCGCCCGGCTGCACATTCGCATAATCCCGGACCAGCCCGTACAGAACCTCTGTCTGCTCTGTATTGACCTGGAAGAATGACGACGGCGACAGCTTGAACTGTTTCCCGCCCAGGGTTTCAGTCAGATATTCCTGCCCGTAAATAAGCCGGCTTTCTTTCCCGAGGATTCTGTTCCCTTTTTCCCGGTTGATGTTGATGTAAACCGAAACGATATCCTTATCTCGTGACAGCTTGCTGATGATCTCCTGCTCATTGGGCAGACGGCGCCCGTTAATCACGAATACCAGCATGGTTTCGCCCTTGCGGTTGGTACGCTGGATGATGCCGCGCAGCAGCCCCTTGTGTGTCTGTTCGTTATAAACGGTAAGTCCGTTCTTTTTGATGATGCTGTTCAGAATTGAAATAATGCGTTCTGAATTCTCGGGCTGGGTCAGGCAGCTGCCGATCGGCACGACCTGATGCGAGCCCTTCTGATAAAAACCGAGTCCTTTCGAACAGACCTTGTACTGGGCCTTGTTACGGTAATGATAGGGATTTTCCATTCCGATAACAGGCAGAACCTGCGGATCTTCAAATCCGCCGATGCGTTGCAGCGCGTCCCGAACCTGCTTTTCCTTCAGTCGCAGCTGTTCGGCGTAGTCCACGTCAAAGAACGGACAGCCTCCGCAGACTGCTGCATTGGGACAGACAAAGCCGTCACTTTTCCGTTTGGACGAAGGCTGGATCACTTCTTTTATTTCCGCCTTGGCATAGCGGGGCTTCACCACCCCGATGCGGGCACTGACTTCGTCACCCGGAACCGCGCCATCGACGAAAACCGTCATACCTTCGTGTTTCCCGACACCTTCTCCGGTTGCCGTCATATCCTCTATTGTGATATCTATCGTATCGTTTTTCTTAAGCATGTTTTCCTCCGGTCCTCCTGATACAGAGTTCCTGTTATTTTCACTCGATCGTCTGCCTGTTTGTGTGGCAGAGCAATCATTGGCTGCCGGTATTATCTGCTGCCCGGTATTTTTATGATGCCCGCCAGTACTTTTCGTTCAGCTGGCATTCCAATTCAAATCATATCACGAAACGAAAGAAAACTGGCTTTCTACAGCTGCAGACAGCAAAAATCCCGGCATCAGCATACTGACACCGGGATTGGTATAACTTTTATTCCTGTCCGTAATAGGCATTGGCGCCGTGCTTTATTCATCATCGTCCTTAGGACGTTTATCCGCATGCTTGCGGTAATAATGCCGTTTCTGAAGTCCCTGGGAAATGGGCTTGATCCGGGGATTGATCTGCTCGGTCTGCGCTGCCATCCGTGCAACCTCTTCCAGGATAATCGAATTTTCGACTGCTTTATCGGGACAGTCTCCCCAGGTAAAAGGACCATGGCTTTTGCACAGAACCGCAGGCATACCTTCATAGTCCTTATCTTTGAATTCATCGGCAATCAGAATGCCGGTATTGCGTTCATAATCCTCGAGCAGCTGCTGAAAAACAAGACTGCCGACACATGGGATCTCACCATAAAAATAATCTGCATGCACCGAGCCGTAACAGGGAATTCCACGTCCGGCCTGAGCCCAGCTGGTTGCCCACGGCGAATGGGAGTGCACAATACCCCCTATTTTCGGGAACGCCTTGTACAGTTCAATATGGGTATTGGTATCCAGGGACGGACTGTGTTTTCCTTCAATGATATGGCCGTTCATATCTACGATAACCATATCTTCCGGCCTGAGCATATCAAACGCCACACCGCTTGGCTTGACTGCAATCATACCGCTGTCCCGGTCAATGCCGCTTACATTCCCCCAGGTAAAGGTCACCAGCCTGTATTTTGGCAGCAGCATGTTGGCTTCATAAACACTTCGTTTCAGTTCTTCCAGCATTTCAATACTCCTTCTATACGTGAAATACCTTTCTTTAATACCATTATCAGCAACAGTCAATCGAAATACAAGCCTGTAAAAAGATGATGTATCTAAAAAAAGGACGGCCGTTACGGCCGCCTTTTAGGAGAAAGGGAAAGTTAAATGGGATAGATAATGTCTAGTTTTTCGGATCGACCAGCATGGCTGCGCCGATCAGTCCAGCATCACCGCCGAATTTGGCGATTTCAATATCGAGCTTGTCCGGGAAGAATACATATTCACGGGCATAGTTTCTGACAAGCTTCAGGAAAACAGGATTTTTAAGCGCTACTGAACCCCCGATAATAAACATCTGGGGATCGACAACACAGACGATATTGTTGATGCCGCGCGCCAGATTTCTGGCTGCATCATCGATAATTTTTACAGCCTTTTCTTCGCCCCGTGCGTAACGGTCAAATACTTCTTTCGCTTCCATGGGCTGGCCGTAAGCATCGGATGCGATACGGCCGATGGCCGTTCCGCTGGACTGCAGCTCCAGTGCGCCTGGGTTCATGCCGCGCCGGGTATAGGTATCTTCATTGACAAACATGTTATGGACTTCTGCAGCTGCGCCGTTGGCCCCGTTCATGATGTGGCCCTGATAAACATAAGCGCCGCCCACACCGGTAGATACTGTCAGGAAATAAACGGAATCTGCATTCTTGCCGGCGCCGCCCAGTGCTTCTGCCAGACCTGCAGCATTGGCGTCATTGGTCAGGCTGGTTTCAAGACCAGTCTGGTTTTTAAAATAATCAGTAACCTTGAAGTTTTCCCATCCGGGAAGATTCGGTGTGTTCAAAATCCGTCCATCATAAGGATCGAGCGGACCGGGACAGCCAATACCGATTCCAGCTGCATTTTCTTTATTTTCATTGATAAAATCCGCAAGAGGTTTGAGGTTTTCTTCCGGCGATTTTCCCTGCTGATTTGGTATTTCCCGGCGTTTTACAATCCTGCCGTTTTCATCCACGACAGCAGTCCGCAGCGAAGTTCCGCCTATATCAACACCGATTCTGTTCATTTACTATGCCTCCCGGATTGTTTATTATGTCCTGAATTCATTATAATATATCTTTTGTGTTCGTACATTATGTAATTGATTTTCAATTAAAGCTGCAATTTACATAGAGTCCGTTTAAAGCAATTCATTTTCAATATCCCGCTATACGAAAAAAGGACAGTATCCCGAAAGATACTGTCCTGAAAATCCTGCTGATGACTGTCCGGGCCGGTGAGTGAGTTTCCGGCATTTTCCGTCGTGACCGGTGATACGGCACGCGGGCGACAGATGACAGTCCGCTTATTTTATGGTTTAATCCGTTTATTTCTGTTTAATTCTCGGTCTTGCCTGATAAGTCGTGTGGAGCAGTTCATGTGATTTATGTCCGCCCGGCTTGCCCAGGTATTCATCATAAATTCTGATGATAGATGGATTCTGATGTGATTTTCTGATCTTGTGGGCTTTATCTTCATCATACAGAGCCTTGGCACGTTCCGCCGGAATATCTTTTTCCAGCTTGTCCTTGGCACGTACATGAGGCTGTCCGCCGCCGTTGACACAGCCGCCCGGACATGCCATCAGTTCGATAAAATCGTAGTCCGCAAATTCGCCGCCGTCACGGATCGAATCCATAATATGACGGAGGTTGGAACCGCCTGAAGCAGCGGCAATCTTGACTTTCAGATCCGGTGTGACCTGGACTTCTGCTGTCTTGATTCCGTCTACCCCGCGGACCATTTCATAATCCACGTTTTCAAGATCCGCGTCGTTCAGGATATCAGCAACCGTTCTGAGTGCTGCTTCCATAACCCCGCCGGTTGCACCGAAGATAACTGCCGCACCGGTGTAATCACCGAAATAAGGATCGAATTCTTCATCCTTGATATTTTCAAAGTCGATACGGGCTTCTCTGATCATTCTCGCCAGTTCACGGGTGGTGATGGCAATATCGACATCCTGCAGTCCGTGTTCTGAAAGCTCATCACGCTGAACTTCGAACTTCTTGGCTACGCAGGGCATGACTGAAACCACTACAATATCCTTGGGATCAATATGATTCAGTTCTGCGAAATGACTCTTGATCAGAGCCCCTTCCATCGCCTGCGGTGATTTACAGCTGGAAAGGTGAGCCAGCTGGTCCGGATAATAGGTTTCGATCATCTTGATCCAACCCGGTGAACAGGATGTAATCATCGGGAAAACACCGTTGTTCTGGATCCGGTCAATCAGCTCGGTTCCTTCTTCCATGATGGTAACATCGGCACCGAAATCGGTATCGAATACCTTGTCAAATCCGAGACGTCTGAGTGAAGCAGCCAGCTTTCCGGTGACGTTGGTCCCGATCGGGAATCCGAACTGTTCACCCAGTGCCGCACGTACCGCAGGAGCGGACTGAACGACCACATATTTCTTGGGATCGTCGATTGCTTCCCAGACACGGTCTACATCGTCACGTTCTTTCAGAGCGCCTACCGGACAGTGAATGATGCACTGGCCGCAGCTGATGCAGCCTACATCGTTCAGGGACAGATTGAAGACCGGTTCGACGGTTGATGTAAATCCTCTTCCGACAGGTCCGAGGACGCCGACACCCTGTACATTGGCGCAGACATTGACGCAGCGCTTGCACAGGATACACTTGGTTTCATCACGGACAACCGCAATCGATTCGTTGTCGATTTTGTGACCGGAAATTTCACCTTCAAACGGAATATCGGTAATCCCGAGATCCTTACAGAGCTTCTGCAGTTCGCAGGTTTCATTACGTGTGCAGATGGTGCATTCGCGATTATGATTGGACAGGATCAGCTCGAGGTTGACACGACGGGCTTCCCTGACTTTTTTAGTATTGGTAAAGACTTCAAGCCCTTCACTTACGGGAAGAACACAGGAAGCCTGGAGTGCCCGTCCGTTTTTGACTTCGACCATACACATTCTGCAGGCACCGATCTGGTTGATCCCCTTCAGATAACAGAGGGTCGGAATATCGATGTCATGCATCTTTGCTGCTTCCAGTACGGTGATATCGTCCGGAACAGAGAGTTCCATACCGTTGATTTTGATATTTACGTTGCTCATTCAGCTTCTCCTAACGGGCGACCTTGACTGCACCGAACGGGCAGGAATCCAGACAGGTACCGCACTTGATGCACGGTATCGGATTGATGACATGGGGCTTTTTCTTATCGCCGGAGATGCAGCCCACAGGACACTTCTTGGCGCAGATTCCGCAGCCCTTACACATGTCTTCATCAATATAATAATCGAGCAGATTCTTACAGACACCAGCCGGACACTTCTTCTGTTTGATATGTGCTTCGTATTCGTCTCTGAAATAACGGATGGTGGACAGAACCGGGTTCGGAGCTGTCTGGCCGAGTCCGCACAGAGCGGAAGCCTTGATCCCCTTGGCCAGGTCTTCCAGACGTTCGATATCGCCTTCTTCGCCCTTGCCTTCGCAGATTCTGTTCAGGATTTCCAGCATACGCTTGGTACCGATCCGGCACGGCGGACACTTCCCGCAGGATTCGTCCTGGGTGAATTCCAGGAAGAAGCGGGCTACGTCGACCATACAGTTATCTTCATCCATGACGATCAGTCCGCCGGAACCCATCATTGATCCGATTTCGATCAGATTGTCGTAGTCGATCGGAACATCCAGTTTTTCTGCCGGAATACATCCGCCTGAAGGTCCGCCCGTCTGAGCTGCCTTGAAACGTCTGCCGTTGGGGATACCGCCGCCGATATCATAGACGATTTCGCGGAGGGTTGTGCCCATCGGAATTTCCAGGAGCCCTGTGTTGTTGATTTTTCCGCCCAGTGCGAAAACCTTGGTTCCTTTTGATTTTTCAGTACCCATGCTCGAGAACCAGTCAGCACCTTTATTGATGATGGCAGTAATATTGGCATAGGTTTCTACGTTATTCAGAATTGTCGGACGCTGGAACAGACCCTTGTTCGCCGGGAACGGCGGACGCGGACGTGGTTCACCACGTTTCCCTTCGATGGAGTTCATCAGCGCTGTTTCTTCACCGCAGACGAAAGCACCGGCACCAAGACGGATGTCGATATCGAAGTCAAAACCGGTTCCGAAGATATCCTTGCCCAGCAGGCCGTAATCCCTGGCCTGTTCGATGGCAATCTGCAGACGCTTGACGGCAATCGGATATTCGGCACGGACATAGATATAACCCTGCGAAGAACCGATGGCATAACCGGCAATGGTCATGGCTTCCAGGACAGCATGGGGGTCACCTTCCAGTACCGAACGGTCCATGAATGCACCCGGGTCACCTTCATCGGCGTTACAGCAGACATATTTGACACCATCCGGGGATTCCGCATTGGCAGCAAACTGCCACTTCATTCCTGTCGGGAATCCGCCGCCGCCACGGCCGCGCAGACCTGAAGCCTTGACTTCATTGATAACATCCTGCGGTGTCATGGTTG
>JBMNSG010000075.1:0-10751 GCA_050945075.1 Eubacteriaceae bacterium
ACCGTTACCTGGATCTGAGAAAACCGAAAAACCAGAAAACCCTGATGACGCGTGCCAGAGTTATGAAACTGACTCGTGATTATCTTGACGACAACGGTTTCTGTGAAATTGAAACTCCGGTACTCGGCAAACCGACTCCGGAAGGCGCACGTGACTTCCTGGTTCCCAGCCGCGTTCAGAAGGGACACTTTTTCGGACTGCCGCAGAGTCCGCAGCTGTTCAAGCAGATCCTGATGATTTCCGGGATGGACCGTTACTATCAGATCGCCAAGTGTTTCCGTGACGAAGACCTGCGTCAGGACCGTCAGCCGGAATTCACACAGATCGATATGGAAATGTCTTTCGTAAGAAAAGACGATATCCTGCCGATTATGGAAGGGCTTATCAGCAAAATATTCCGCGAAGTCCGCGGGATTGAACTGGAAACACCGTTCCTGCGCATGACCTATGACGAAGCGATGGACCGTTTCGGTTCAGACAAGCCGGATATGCGTTTCGGAATGGAACTGAACAATATTTCCGACATTGTCAAAGATTCGGATTTCAAGGTATTTGCTTCAGCTGTCAAAAAAGGCGGCTCAGTACGTGCCATCAACGCTAAAAACGCACAGGACAAGCTGTCCAAAAAAGCCCTGAAGCACCTCGAAAAATTCGTTGAAATCTACAAGGCCAAGGGTCTTGCATGGATTGACGTTAAAGAAGATGCATCGGCCATGAAATCACCGATTCTGAAGTTCATTTCTGAAGAAGAAAAACAGGCGATTATGGACCGTATGGGTGCAGAAAACGGAGATATTATCTTCATTGTCGCGGATACCGACGAAATTGCCCAGGTTTCTCTGGGTCAGCTGCGTCTGGAACTGGCAGACAGACTGGATCTGATTCCTGAAGATGTCTTTAAATTCCTGTGGGTTATTGACTTCCCGCTGCTTGAATACAGCGCAGAAGAAGGACGTTATGTTGCCAAGCATCATCCTTTCACAGCACCGCTGGACAAGGATATGCATATGCTGGACGATCATCCGGAAAAGGTTCACGCGGATGCCTACGATATGGTCGTCAACGGTGTGGAACTTGGCGGTGGATCCATCAGAATCCATAACCAGGATGTCCAGGAAAAAATGTTCAAGGCCATCGGCATGTCCCAGGAAACGGCCTGGAAACAGTTCGGATTCCTGCTGGAAGCTCTCAAATACGGCACACCGCCGCACGGCGGACTGGCTTTCGGACTCGACCGTCTGATTATGATGCTTATGGATATTGATAATATCAGAGACGTCATCGCCTTCCCGAAGACCCAGAATCACAGCTGTCTGATGTCAGAAGCGCCGGGAACGGCGGAACTGGATCAGCTTATTGATCTGGGAATCATGATTGACGATACGATACAGTAATAAACAAAGCAGGGGTTCGGATTCTGTCCGGACCTCTGCTTTTACAGAATTTAAAAAAGGACCAGAATTATGAAAGAATATGGTACAGTAACCGCGGTCCACGGAAAAAAAGCAGACGTTGTAATCGCCCGTTCTGCCATGTGCGGAGAATGCGGTGCCTGCCAGATCGGCAAAGAACATCTGACAATGCAGACAACAGCCGAGAATAATGCCAATGCCCATGCGGGGCAGCAGGTAGCGGTGGAAATGGAATTTACCAGCGTTATGAAAGCAACCGCGATTGCTTATGGTATCCCGCTGGTCATGATGCTTGTCGGCGGTGCTATTGGCTGGCTGGCAGCACCAGGACTCGGGCTGGATCAGGTTCTCACCTCGTTCTGGACTGGAGTTGTTTTTATTGCGGCTGCCTATCTGCTGATTCATCTCTTCGAAAAAAAAGGGATGTTTAATTCAAAATACAAGCCGGTCATCACTGAAATCATGCCCGACAATTTTATTCCTGAAAAAGCTTGCGAAAAAAAGTGAGCTCTTGTATAATAAATTTTGCGTCCGGATGTAGCGCAGTTTGGTAGCGTACATGAATGGGGTTCATGGGGCCGGAGGTTCAAATCCTCTCATCCGGACCATTTATTTTTAATAAATGAAGACAAAATTTAATACATTTCATATGAGGTAACTATGAACCAGCGAAACCGTGAGATGAAACGAAAACTCAGCAAGAGAAAGAACTTTCTGATCGGACTGCTGGTTTTTTTTATTGCTGTGATTATTATCGCAGGATACTGGCGGGCTTCTCAGAAACAGATTCTCGAAAACGAGCAGTATACAGACCCTGTATCGACAGAACTGTATTTTTTCAAAGACTGTGGTTTTATGGAACTGGACGGCTTTAAAGCAAGTGATCTGAGCTGTACGGCCGGGACAAAAATGAGCAGCTATCAGACGCTGACCAACAGTCAGATGACTATTTCATCCGATTATGTACAGACGCGGATCAGCACCATTGATTCTCTGATCAGCGGTCATTATTATGAAGACTGGAATCAGCTTGCCAGCGGCATGGACAATACATTTACATCGATTGGCGGACTGGATAAGGATAAAAGCAACCAGAAAAGTTTTCTGCTTCAGGCGGCTCAGTACTGCGGTCAGACACAGGCGGCACTGCAGTCTGAAAAGACGACGCTGGCATCGCTTAATACCAGTACTGCAGCGGACGTAACGCTGCAGAAGCTGGGGATGATGAATACAGGGTATGTGTATCCTTACATTACGCAGTATGAACAGGGCGCCAGTGAAGCCGTTCTGGGACAGCTGAGTCTGAACCTGCTTAAAGATATGGATGCGCTCAGTTCGGAACAGACAGCCGGCATCAAGGTAGTCAGCAATGACCATCTGTATGCGGTCTGTGTTGTCAGTTCAGATGTCGATGTTCAGGGCGAAGATTCGATGCAGAAGCTTAAAGACAAGAACGCTTCCGGACTTTCAGATGAGGATTATTACGATTACCTGGTTTCCCGTGTCGATATGCTCAGACAGTATCCGGAATTATCTTTCGAATACAACAGGAAAAGCTACAGTGCCTATCTGGTCAATACGAAAACAGAAGACAATAAAAAAATACTGGTCCTGATGATCAAGGACTATATCCATGATTTTCTGCAGGATGATAAGCATACTGCCAGCTTGAATGTTCAGAGCTTTAATGCCTGGGTTCTTCCGCAGAGCGCTATTATCCGTCAGGATGGAAAAACCTATGTTCAGTCAATCGAAAAGGGCTATTTTAAAGAACAGGTTGAAGTCAAGGTCAACCGTTATGACAGCGGCAAGGCAATCTTAAAAGTATCGGAAAATGATTCACTTAAAAACGGGCTTTCTATTAAAATTTTTCCATAATGGAGGAAAAGATGTCGATTCGTGAAAATATAGAAGCGATTAAAAAGGAACTGCCTGACGGAGTCAGGCTGGTGGCAGTGACCAAGTATCATACACCGGAAGAAACAGTCGAAGTGATTCGCAGCGGGGTAGATACCATTGCAGAAAACAAGGTTCAGGATCTGCTCAGAAAGCAGGAGATCATCAAGGATCCTGTGACCTGGCATTTTATCGGACATCTGCAGCAGAACAAAGTAAAACAGTTAATCGGAAAAGTGAGCCTGATTCAGTCTGTGGACTCCATGCGTATTTTGAAAAAGATCAATACGGAAAGCGAAAAAGAAGGCATTGTCAGTGACATTCTGATCGAATACAATCTTACCGGTGAAGCGTCTAAAACCGGCTTCAGAGAAGATGAAACAGAAGAATGGATCCAGCTGCTCCCTGAACTGAAAAATGTCTTTGTACACGGACTTATGGGTATGGGACCGAACACGGATGATACAGAAGCTGTCCACAAAGTTTTTAGACAACTCGCTTCCATCTATGATAGAATTAACCACGAATATAAAATTGATAATCTTGAGATGAAAATTCTTTCGATGGGAATGTCGGGGGATTATCCGATAGCCGTGGAAGAGGGAGCAAATCTCGTCAGAATCGGCAGTAAAATTTTTAGCTGAGTGAGGTGGAGTATGGCAAACGACAATTTCAAAGACAAGCTGATCAATATTTTCGGTATGGAAGATCTCGAAGACCCGATGGACGAAGATTACGAAGAAGACTATCAGGAAGAAGTAATGGATCAGCAGCCGGTACAGCAGGCACCGCAGCCGAGCTCCAATTATGGTTCTGCAGACGTTCTGGTTCTGGATCCGGAAACATTTGACGAAGCTCCGAATATTGTAAATAAACTGAAAATGAATAAAACGATTGTCGTCAATCTGAAACAGACAGATTTTGACGAAGGTCGTAAGATTTTTGACTTTCTGAGTGGTGCAGTTTTTGCACTGGAAGGTTCACTTAACAGAATTGCGGAATCCGTATTCATTCTGGCTCCGAAACAGGTTTCTGTTTCAACAGAAATGGAAAAACCGGAATCCAATTATTCCGCTCAGATACTCAACTGGGAAGACTAGGATTTAATGCAGGTAACATTGATTTATGCGGGAAGTATACTTGTCAGAATTATCAGCTGGCTGCTCATTATCAGCTGTCTGATTTCATGGCTGCCCATCTCCCGTGATAACCCGATTGTCAGATTTTTACATTCGGTCACCGAACCGATGCTGGCGCCGCTGCGCCGGATTTCGTGTTTTGGCGGACTCGATCTCTCACCGATGCTGGCACTGCTTATTCTTGATGTGGTCGTATTTCCACTGTACAAGATGCTGGTGCTTGCAATATTCTGAAAATAAAACTCCGGATGCGATTTTGTCGCTGATCCGGAGTTTTTTATCTAATCCAGTCCGAATTCTTTCCGCAAGGCTGCGTAACGGACCTTTTCTTTTTCCTTTACAGGTTTTGACAGATCATTCATGCAATGGTGCATGACATCTGCATCCTTTAGGACTTCATCCATTGATGAATCGATTGTTTCCTTGTCATCGTGATGGTAGATTGCCGAACAAATCACTTTGTTTTCTGCCTCAGTTGTCAGATTAAGCTGTTGCAGGATCTCTTCTGCCAGCGCTGCACTTTTATGGGCATGGTCGTCATAGCTCCCGCTTTCATAGGCATACAAATCATGCATCATGGCGGCCATTGAGGCCAGTTCTGCATTTTCATGCCTTTTCTCGGCAATCAGGGTAGCAGCCAGTGAAACTCCGTACAGATGAGCGGCAGCACTGAACTGCTTCTCCGGATTTATCCGCGAAAGCCTTGCATTTACTGTTGTTCTCAAATCTTTTAGTCTGCTCATATTCATGGTCCTTTCTGCTGCTTTCATTTTATAATTCAGAGGAAAATCTGTACAGAGTTTAAATAATGACTACAGGGGAAGGGTATAACGAATCAGGTTGTCAGTTAAAAGTATTGAATGGATAAAAAATTCCTGATATACTTGTTAAATAATAAATTATTATTACTAATACAAAAATATCATAGAATGCTGGAAAGTACGATCATGAATAACTATATTGGAATTGATATCGGTTCCACCAGTGCTAAAACCGTGGTTATGAACCGTGACCGGCAGATCCTGTACAAGCTGATTCAGCCCACAGGATGGAGCAGTGTCGATACAGCTGCTTCGATTAAGACACAGCTGGAGGAGGCCGGGATCAGCCTGGAGGACGCTTATGTCGCTGCAACAGGATACGGACGAATTTCCGTTCCCTACGCGGATAAGTGTATTACAGAAATAACCTGTCACGGAAAAGGTGCCTGTTTTCTTCACGAACAGGAAGACCTGACAGTTATCGATATCGGCGGGCAGGATACCAAACTTATTTCAATGGAAAATGGTATGGTTTCGGATTTTGCCATGAATGACAAATGTTCTGCCGGAACCGGACGTTTTCTGGAGGTGATGTCCAATACACTGGGCATCCGTCCGGAAGAACTCTGTGAGCTGGCCTCGAGAGGTGCGGATACAAGTATCAGCTCGATGTGTACAGTTTTTGCAGAATCCGAGGTCATCAGCCTGATTGGCCGCGGCGAGTCCAGAGAAAACATTGCTTTTGCGGTTGTCGATTCAATCGTCAGGAAAGTTGGCTCGCAGAGCGCGCGCTTCGGCGGCTGCTCGTCCGCAGTCTGCCTGACCGGCGGACTCTGCGGTTTTGACTATCTGCGCGAGTCTCTTTCGAGTGAACTGAGAAAGCCGGTACTGTCTCATCAGGACGGCCAGTATGCCGGTGCAGTCGGTGCCGCACTGACTGCTGTTTCGGAAGGAACCCGAATGCAGTGTGACAGCGAATCCGGAAAGAAGGACGTGGAGCAGTGATTTATCTGGATAATGCAGCCACAACCATCCATAAGCCGGAATCGGTGACAGAAGCTGTTGTGCATGCCATGTCCTCGTTCGGCAACGCTTCCAGAGGTACGTATGGCAGCGCACTGGATGCGGTTCAGATGGTACACAATACCCGCAGGAAGCTCGCCGGAATGTTCGGGTGCAGCAAACCCGATCATGTGGTTTTCACCTCTAATGCTACTGAAGCTCTGAATATAGCCATTAACGGAACACTCAGCCCGGGCGATCATGTCATTACTACGGATCTGGAACATAATTCAGTTTTACGGCCGTTATATCGTCTGAAAGACGAAAAACAGATATCCGTCGATTTTGTTCCGGCGGATACCAGCGGGATGATCCACGCTGAAGATATCAGAAAGCTCATCACGCCTGCGACCAGAGCTATTATCTGTACACATGCCTCCAATGTTACCGGCAATCTGGTGGATCTGGAAGAGATCGGTTCAATCGCGAGGGAAAACGGTCTGCTGTTTATTGCAGATGTTTCGCAGACAGCCGGTTCTATCGCGATCGATATGGAAAAAATGAATATCGATATACTCTGTTTTACCGGCCATAAAGGACTGATGGGTCCTCAGGGAACCGGAGGTCTCTGTATCCGTGAGGGTATAGAAATCCGGCCCTGGTGTGTCGGCGGGACCGGGGTGCATTCCTACAGCAGAGTACAGCCGGAAGCCTATCCTGCCCGGCTGGAAGCAGGAACCTTGAACAGTCATGGAATAGCCGGCCTTTCGGCCGCACTGGATTTTATAGAAGAAACCGGGTTGAAACGCATAGCATTGCATGAAAACCGGCTCATGCGGCGATTTTATAACGGGGTCTGCGGGGTGGACGGGGTCACGGTTTATGGAGATTTTTCTCAGCTGAACCGGACTGCGGTTGTCTCTTTGAATATACGTGATTACGAATCGGGAATGATCGCGGATGATTTAAGTCAGATTTACGGTATTTCCGTCCGGCCCGGTGCCCATTGTGCACCGCGGATGCATGAAGCGCTTGGTACAACTTCGCAGGGCGTTGTCCGCTTCAGTTTTTCGTATTTTAATACGGAAGACGATGTGGATCAGGCGATTCTGGCAGTCAGGGAGCTGGCATTATAAGTTCACAAAAGAATAATTCCGGTCGTAAATCTGGAATGATGATAAATTCTGCACGATTAAAAGCAGAAACAACAATATTGTTTACCAAGAATTTAAAAATAAAAGGGAGAATGAAATGGCAGATTATGTAAAATTATGGGAAGACCTGGGAATGGATCTGGAGAATCACGACAATCTTTGTCAGGTGCTTCCGGGTGCAATCGGGGATGTGTTCCTGACACAGGAAAACCGCCCGAAGGCAATGGATTTCTGGGATATGGTAATCTCCGAAGTACACGGGATCCGTCCGGCAGAACTGGTAGCGGAACAGGAAAAAGGCAGAAAGGTTTTTGGAACGTTCTGTGTTTACGTTCCGGACGAGGTAGTGATTGCAGCGAACGGAATCGTCACCGGGCTCTGCGGCGGATCACAGTTCTGGGTGCCGGATGGTGAAGCGGTTCTCCCGAAAAGCACCTGTCCGCTGATCAAAGCATCAGTGGGTGCGAGACTTGGCAAAACCTGTCCGTTTTTCCGGATAGCCGATGTGTATGTCGGTGAAACGACCTGTGACGGCAAGAAAAAAGCCTATGAAATCCTGGGAGAAGACGTGCCCATGCACATCATGGATGTACCCCAGATGAAACGGGAAAAGGACATCCTGAACTGGAAGGGCGAAATTGCCGATTTTGCTGACGAAGTCGAAAAAATTACCGGCAACGAAATTACATCTGAAAAGCTCGCAGATGCCATTCATATTGTCAATGAAAAGCGTAAAGCGCTGGCCAGAGTCTATGAATGCCGCAAGTCCGAATGTCTGCCGATTTCCGGGCGTGACGCACTGCTTATGATGCAGATCTCCTTTTTTGATGATCCGGAACGCTGTGCGCAGATGTGCAACCGGCTTGCTGATGAACTGGAACAGCGTATTGCAGACGGAGTTTCAGTGGTTCCGGCCGGAACAAAAAGAATTCTGCTTACCGGAACACCGCTTGCAGTACCGAACTGGAAGCTTCACAATATTATCGAAACGAGCGGGGCAGCTGTCGTCTGTGAAGAAATGTGCACCGGAACACGGTACTTTGAAAACCTGGTGGACGAAAGCAAAACAACACTGGATGAACAGTATCAGGCTCTGTCCGAACGGTATATGAAAACAAACTGTGCCTGCTTCACACCGAATACCGGACGTATCGATGATATTCTGCGTATGGCTAAAGAGTACAAGGTCGACGGCGTTATCGATTGTTCGCTGAAATTCTGCTGTCTCTACGATACAGAAAAATACAGTGTCGCCAGAGCGCTTAAAGAATCCGGTATTCCGGTTCTGAGTCTGGAAACAGATTATACGGATACAGATGCAGAACAGCTGCGTACCCGGATCGGCGCTTTCGTAGAAATGCTTAATGGCTGAGAGCTGTCTGAACTATTATGTTCTGGTCACTGACTATGAACAGGGACTTACGCTGCACGAACTGCTTACAGACAACGGGATCGACAACCGGATCGCACCGACGCCGCGGGCCGTACAGGGCAGACTTTCCTGCGGTATGTCACTTCTGATCAAACCGGAGGATCTGGAATCAGTTCGAGACTGTTTCGATAAAAATCAGGCAGAGTATTACGATATCGTTCCTTACGAACGTAAAATGAACGCCCGCCGTGACCAGTATTGCTGAGATAGAAGGATATTTCGTTTATTACTTAACAAATCAGATAAAACATTCTACAATGAGATTAAAGCAAGTTAAATAAACGAGGTTACGGAAATAGAACAGAGATTGACAATACAGAGCGAACGTCCGTATCTGATGAATCCATCGGTAAATTTCGGACTGGGCGCTGTTGTAAACCAAGAATATATCAGTGATGATTTTCATCATGCTCTGGATCAGTGGATCCATCATGAAGAGATACTCCGGGTGGGAGTCGAACTGCATGACAGTGGAACTGCGGAAATGAAAATCCGGCAGCGTACTGTCATCCCGGTATCGATTTATATAAAGAGCTGGCCGGAAATCATGGAAGAGATGAACAGGATTCCTTTTCATTTCAAGTTTGAACCGCCGGTGAGAATTTTTGTCAAACCGGAAGGGGACAAATTCCGGCTCTTTCTCTATTTCCATCATCTGGCAGTGGATGCACGTTCAGCGGCTGTGCTCCTGAGTGACCTGGTCAGTCTTTACTATGGGAAAAAGGTTCCGGACAGAAAAATCCGGCTTTTAAACGGCAGGGATCTGCCTGCCGGAAGCAGACTTTCTTTTCTGGAGACTTATCAGGTTAACAGGCTGAACCGGGAATGGGAGAAATATCCGTATAAACGCAGTTTCGATTATGCGGATTCCTGGAGGCTTCAGAGAAATTATCAAAATGAACACAGAGTTTTTTACCGGCAGTTCAGACTGGATCAGTCACAGACAGCTTCTTTGATGAAGAATTGTAACAATAAAAAAGTCGATACAGATAGTGCAGCGGGAGCAGCACTGGTTTCAGCTGCAGCGAAAGTCCAGACAGTAGCTGTACCGGTTCGTTTTATTTCGGCGGTTAATATCAGAAAAGATATTGTTTTTGATACTAGCGATACCACAGGAAACTATTCATCTATGGTATCAATACGACTCCGTCCCCGGAAACAAATCTGGAGGACAGCAGAAACAGTCAGGGTCATGATGGCAAAAAAAACAGATAAACCTGCTGCCAGACTCAGATGTCTGCAGATTTATCTGAAACTTGATCCGCTGCTTATAGACAGTATGTTTTTTTCAGCTTTCGGTCATTACCAGAGCCCGGTTTCAAATGAACTGGCTTCAATCACCGGAAGTATCGGGAAACAGGATTCTCTTGCCGTCAGCAGTATTGGCACTCCGGATATGGAAGGTATATCCGGTCTGAGCTTTTTTCCTCCTGCAGTACCGGGTGTATCTGCAACACTGGGGATAACAGGATCGGATGAAGGACTGGCCTGCTGCCTGGCTGTTTGTGATATGACGCCGGAACAGGCAGACCGACTGGCGGCTGAGGTTTATAGCCAGATGTTAAAAGAAATTGAAACAGCCTCTTAACGACAAATAAAGGGCGGCTTAACAGCCGGCCTTTATTTTTTTCTGTGATCCTGCAAAGCTCCCTTTATCCCGATTACCAGTACCACGAATCCGGCTGCACTCAGTATCCAGGGAAAGACTGTCATAACCCAGTCAGTTCCCGTTGAACCGAGGAGCTTCATTCCGGCCCACATCAGGAAAATTCCTACCAGAACCGTAAAGAAATTTTTCATGTTTATCATTTTTCCTTGCTATAATTTATATATTCAATCATAACCAATGCTTTTGAAAACGGATTAAAACCTTTCCATACAAAACAGATTAAAAAGGGCGGATAAAAGTCCGGCTAAATTAAGGAAATTATTAGTAAGCATTGTAACAATTAAGT
>JBMNSG010000076.1:0-10627 GCA_050945075.1 Eubacteriaceae bacterium
CGGTTACAGCCGTAAGCAGCGCAGACGGCGTCACATTCAAGACAGAAAAATAAGCGACGCTTAATCTATAAAGCGTCGAAATAAAAATAAAAGACTTTATGTTTATTATCTAAAAAGACTGTATATAATAATATACGGTCTTTTTTATTTAGTTTAATAGAAACAAAATATAAATAAATATAATAAAATAAACGCTTGCAGATTAAAAAATATGAGCAGATTCTATTTACAAGCGCAGATAACAGGATTATTATAATTGTCGTAGTATTCAAAAAACGAATGATAATCAACAAGGAGAGGTATTAATGTTAGATAAAATCAAGGCAGTATTAGTGGAATCGGTCAACGCGGATGAAAATCTGATTACACCGGAAGCCAGTCTCAAGGAAGATCTCGGTCTGGATTCTCTGGAAGCGCTGGAGCTTTCCATGGAACTGGAAACAGAATTTGACATTACCATTGAAGATGAAGAACTTGAAGCACTGATTACAGTTCAGGATATTATGGACCTGATCGCAAAGAAACAGGCAGAATAAAAAAACAGTCTACTAAATTTGGCACAATCGGCCGGGGGGTTCCCCGGCTTTTTTACTACGGTAAAACCTGATGGTTCAGGAGAGCGATGAAAACACAGAAAATAAAAGAAATCATCCGTATTTTTGAAGACAGCAGTATCGAAAGCATGGATCTGGATACGGAAGGGGTGCATCTTTCACTGACACGCAGCCCGCAGCCGGTGATTCAGACGGCTCCTGCTGTGAATGTACAGGGTACAGCTGGTGTCCGTTATGACACGAATCCGGATAGTATCACTGCCGGGAACGAAGCCCCGGTTTCAAGTACAGACACTGCGGCCGGCAGCAAGCTGGATTCTCACGGAAACACGGATGATACAGACCAGAAACCGGAAATATCCGGGGAACCTGTCACAGCACCGCTGGTCGGAACATTTTATGCTGCGGCCTCGGCAGGAGACAAGCCCTTTGTCAGTACCGGCGATCATGTGGTCGAAGGACAGCCGGTCTGCATTATCGAAGCCATGAAAGTCATGAACGAAATCCATGCGCCGGTTAACGGTACTGTGCTTCAGTGCTGTGCTGAAAATGGTGCCCTGGTCGAATTCGGTCAGACATTGTTTTTAATCGGAGAAGACGCATGATCCGCAGAATGCTTATCGCCAACCGCGGCGAAATCGCAGTACGGATTATCCGTACCTGCAAGCAGATGCAGATCAAAACCGTTGCGGTATATTCCCAGGCGGACCGCGATGCACTTCATGTGCAGCTTGCAGATCAGGCGGTCTGCATAGGCGGTCCCAGAAGCGCAGACAGTTATCTGAATATTCAGAACGTGCTTTCTGCTGCCTGTCTGACGGGCTGTGATGCGGTTCATCCGGGATTTGGCTTTCTTTCGGAAAACGCCGGCTTCGCCAGACTGGTACAGGAATGTGGGCTTACGTTTGTCGGTCCTTCTCCTGAAATCATCGAAGCCATGGGCGACAAGGCCAATGCCAAGGAAGCGATGAGAAAAGCAGGTGTTCCTGTTATTCCCGGTTCCGACGGTATTGTCGAAACAGCTGAGGAAGGCAAAAAAACGGCGGAAGAGCTCGGTTATCCGGTGCTGATCAAAGCCAGTGCCGGTGGCGGCGGCCGCGGCATGCGACTGGCTGAAAATCCGGAAGAGTTTGAAGCTGCTTTCCGGGCAGCATCTGCAGAAGCGGAGGCTGCGTTCGGAGACGGCCGGGTCTATCTGGAAAAATTTATCCTGCGCCCCAAGCATATTGAAGTACAGCTGATGGGCGACCAGTTTGGAAGTGTCGTGCATCTTTACGAACGTGATTGTTCGCTGCAGCGGAGAAACCAGAAACTGATTGAAGAAGCACCGGCTCACTGTCTGTCACGCAGTCAGCGGGAAGCACTTTATGCCGATGCTGTTCGTGCTGCGGAAGCAGTAGGCTATGATTCGGTAGGAACCATCGAATTCCTGTTCGACGCGCGCGGAATGTATTATTTCATGGAAATGAACACCCGTATTCAGGTGGAACATACGGTTTCGGAAACAGTAACCGGAATTGACCTGATCCGCATGCAGATCCGCATTGCCGAACATCAGCATTTGAATATCAGCCAGGAAGACATTCATCTCAAGGGTCACGCGATCGAATGCAGAATCAATGCGGAAAACGCAGAAGCCGGTTTTGCCCCCAGTCCGGGCAGAATCAGTTTTATGAACATGCCGGGAGGCCGCGGTGTGCGTGTGGATACTGCAGCGTATACGGGAGCGGAGATTCCCCCGTATTACGACTCGATGATTATGAAACTCATCACTTCGGATGACACCAGACTCGGAGCGATCCGGGCAATGCGGGCAGCTCTGGAAGAGCTGGTTATTGAAGGAATTGACACCAATATCGGTTTCCTCTATATGCTGCTGTTTCAGCCGGAAGTGCTTTCAGGCCGTTACGATACCCATTATCTTGAAACCTTTATCGATTCAGTGGACAGAATCCGCGAGCGTCAGAAGAAATCAAATACGGAGGAAATCCGTGAGAGTGAGGCTCAGAGCGCATGAATCGACTTTTTAATGAACGGAAAGAAGAACTGAAAGCATTCCGCGACATCTTCTTCAAATCCGGAAAACGAGAAGAAAAAAAGGCAGATATACCGGACGATCTGTTTATCGCCTGCCCGGAATGTGGAAAAAGCTTTCCCAGGGCACAGCTCGAAGACAATCTGTTTGTCTGCCCGGTCTGTTCGCATCATCTGCGGGTCGGGGCTTATGACCGCATCGGCCAGATCTGCGATTCGTTCAGAGAAAGCAACAAAAATCTGGTTGCTTCCGATGAAGACAGTTTTCCCGGATACCGGGAAAAGCTTGAAAAAGCCAGAAAAAAATCCGGCCTGCAGGAAGCCTGTGTCACCGGTACCGGCAAAATCGGCGAAAACCGGTTTGTTATCTGCGTGATGGATCCGGCCTTTATGATGGGCAGTATGGGTCAGGCAGTCGGCGAAAAAATTGTCCGTGCCATTGAAATGGCTGTACATAAGCATCTGCCGCTGGTCATTTTTACGGCAAGCGGCGGAGCCCGCATGCAGGAGGGAATTCTTTCACTGGTGCAGATGGCCAGGACCAGCGCGGCTCTGGAACGGCTTGCCGGAGAACATCTGCTTTATATAACGGTTCTGACCGATCCCACAACCGGCGGTGTTTCTGCCAGTTTTGCCATGCTGGGCGACATTATTCTGGCTGAACCTGATGCTCTGGTCGGTTTTGCCGGGAAACGCGTAATCGCGTCTACCGTACGCGAAGAGCTGCCGGATGATTTTCAACAGGCGGAATTTGTTCAGGAAAAGGGATTTATCGATCGGATTGTTCCCAGAGCGGAACTGAAAAACGAAATCTCCAGACTGATCCGTCTGCACGAAAGGAGAGGCCAGTGGAGCTGACAGAAACAAAGCAGCAAAAGCCGCAGAGCCTGAAACAGAGCGAAGCGGAAATTGCTTCCCTGATGAGCGAGCAGCAGAAAATGGAAGAAGGCTCCCGGGGCTGGGAACTGCTTCAGGAGAGTATTGTTGCACTGCGGGACAGTGCCTATCATTCTCTGACGCCATGGGACAAGGTCTATCTGGCCCGCCATCCCAAACGGCCGAAGGCCCGGGATTATATCGAACGCCTGTTTCCGGATTTTATGGAACTGAGCGGCGACCGGTGCTACGGAGAAGACAAGGCGCTTCTGGGCGGACTTGCCACTCTGGAAGGAAATCCGGTTACCATCCTTGCCCAGTCCAAGGGACGGACGACAGAAGAAAATATGGAATGCGGTTTCGGGATGATGCATCCGGAAGGGTACCGCAAAGCCATGCGTCTGGCCCGGCAGGCGGAAAAGTTCAGACGACCGGTTATCACGTTGATCGATACAGCCGGGGCCTATCCCGGCAAAGGCGCTGAAGAACGCGGACAGGCACAGGCTATAGCCGAATGCCTGAAGCTGTTCTCGGGACTGAGAACTCCTGTTGTCGGGATCGTGCTTTCCGAAGGCGGTTCCGGCGGTGCGCTGGCGCTTTCTGTAACGGACCGTCTGGCTATGCTGGAGCATGCAGTCTATTCGGTTCTTTCACCGGAAGGGTTTGCCAGTATCCTCTGGCGGGACGAAAGCCGGGCAGAAGAAGCCGCCGGTGTCATGGAGCTTACGGCTCAGGATCTGTACCGCAAGGGTATTATTGACACCATTATCCGTGAACCGCAGGGAGCACATAACAATTTTTATTATGTCTGTGAGCAGATGGACCAGTTTCTCGTCAGAGAACTGAAGGATCTGAGCAGAAAACGCAGCAGCCAGCTGGTGGATGAACGGTGGAAGCGCCTGCGGAGCCTGGGAGGCCTTGAACGATGATAAAAAGTTATCATGCAGAAGCATCAGCTCAGGGCGCACCGGAACAGCTGGAAACGCAGGAACTGAATCTGGAGACCGGAAATCACGGAAGCGTGTTGTACCCGTCTGTGATCGGAACCGGACATGCCAGGCCTTCGCGGACAGTAGAAAACGCGGAGCTTTCACAGTACATGGAAACAGATGATGCCTGGATCCGGTCCAGGACCGGAATCGAACGGCGTAATGTTTCAGAGGACGAGGATGTATCTGAGCTGTCCGTACGGGCAGCCCGGATGGCAATAGCCGATGCCGGAATCAACAAAGAGGAAATCGGACTGATTGTCTGTGCAACCATTTCCGCAGACTGCAATACGCCCAGCGCCGCCTGTCTGATTCAGGAAGCACTGGGGCTGAACGGCCTGCCGGTGATGGCTTTCGATGTGAACGCAGCCTGTTCGGGCTTTATGTTTGCCCTTCGAACCGCAGATTCGCTGATGCAGACCGGAGATTTCGGATACGCGCTGGTAATCGGCGCAGAGAATCTCACTAAATACGTGGACTGGAGTGACCGTAATACGGCGATCATCTTTGCAGATGGAGCCGGAGCAGTCATTCTGGACAGCTGTGCAGACCAGCCGATGCTTCATTACTCACGAACAAAAGGCGATACCGACGGCGTGATCCGGTGCAAAGCCAGAAAACCGCAGAAGTTCGGACATACCGATATCGACGGTTACGACGAGCCGGGCTATATCCGGATGAAGGGCCGTGAGGTTTTCCGTTTTGCGGTAGCAGCCATGCAGGAAGCTGTAGAAGCACTGCTGGACCAGTCGGACTTCAGTCTTGAGGATATCGACTGGATTATTCCGCATCAGGCCAACAAACGTATCATTGACCATGTTGCCAGAAAAATGAAGATCCCGGAAGACAAGGTTGTTGTCAACATTCAGAACTGGGGCAATACATCGGCCGCCAGCATTCCGATAGCACTGTCTGAACTCAGGCAGCAGGGAAAACTGGAACCCGGAATGAAAATCATTCTCACAGGTTTCGGTGCAGGATTTACCTGGGGCGGCGCACTGGTCGAATATAAAGGAAACAGGAATCCGGCAGCGGATGCTGTCGTAAACAAAGGATTATGATCAATCAAATACTGAATATAAAATATCCGGTTTTTCAGGGAGCCATGGCCCATATTGCCACGCCTGAATTTGCAGCAGCAGTTTCCAATGCCGGCGGTCTTGGAATTATCGCGACCGGCGGAATGCACGCGGATGAAGCAAGAACGGCTATTCTGAAAGCACAGCAGCTGACAGACAGGCCTTTTGGCGTCAATCTGATGCTTATGAATCCGGAAACCCCGGAACTGGTCAAGGTGATCACAGAACTCAAGCCTGCGGTCGTTACCACTGGTGCCGGAAACCCGGGACCCTATATAAAACAGCTCAAAGAAGCGGGAATCCGCATTTTTCCGGTTGTAGCTTCAGTTGCTCTGGCTAAACGTCTGGCACGTTCGGGCGTGGACGGAATTATTGCTGAAGGCACTGAATCCGGCGGGCATGTCGGTGAAACCACGACCATGGCACTTCTGCCTCAGGTGGTGAAAGCCGTAGATATCCCGGTTATTGCTGCCGGAGGTATAGCCGGAGGCGACAGCTTTCTGGCTGCGCTGGCCATGGGCGCTGCTGGCGTTCAGGTTGGAACCTGCCTTCTGGTATCGGAAGAATGTCCGGTTCATCCGGCCTATAAGGAAGCCGTACTGAAGGCAAAAGACACCAGCACCACTGTGACCGGACGTAGTCTGGGATCTCCCGTCCGCATCCTCAAGAACAGCATGAGCCGTGAATATCTGCGTCTGGAGCAGGAAGGCGCGGACCAGATGGAAATGGAAAAACTGACGCTTGGCAGCCTCGGAAAAGCAGTCCGTGACGGCGATGTCCGCGACGGCTCGGTCATGATGGGGCAGGCAGCGGGCGAACTGCAGGAAATCAGGCCGCTGGCTCAGATTCTGGAAGACATGATTGCAGGCGCACGCAGCAGCTGCAGCAGACTGAATGAACAGATGTCTCTTCTGATCAATGATGAAGCGGCCGGACAGGAAACAGTTAAAAGTGAAACCGGAGATAACAGTGCCGGTGACACCATAAAGGAATGAGTATGATGACTGCGGATCAAAAGAAGATAAAATCATGCAGCCTGGGTAACCGCATCCTTGAAGTACCGGTCATTCAAGGTGGTATGGGTGTAGGTATTTCACTGGGCGGACTTGCCGGAGCAGTTATGCGTGAAGGCGGTATGGGCGTGATCTCCGCTGCCGATCCGGGCTTTGACGAACCGGATTATTACACCAATGCTCTGGAAGCAAACTGCCGGGCGCTGGCGGCTCAGGTCAGGAAGGCCAGACATCTGTCCTGCGGCCATGGCCTCCTGGGTGTCAATGTCATGGTGGCCTGCTGTCATTACGAAGAGCTGGTTCAGGCTGCGGTTGAAGCAGGCGCGGATGCAATTGTTTCAGGTGCCGGACTGCCAATGAATCTTCCGGCCATTCCAGGCACGGAAAATGTTCTGCTGGCTCCGATCGTGTCTTCCGGAAAAGCAGCCAGACTGCTCATGCAGGCCTGGATGCGTCATCACGGCAGACTTCCGGATTTTATCGTTGTCGAAGGACCGCTTGCCGGCGGCCATCTTGGATTTAAGCGGGAAGATCTGGATAGCGGAAACGTTCAGACGCTCGAAGAAATTGTCCCTGATGTTCTGGCGGAAACAGCAAAAATCGAGGAACTGACAGGACAGCATATTCCGGTTGTCGCAGCAGGGGGCATCATGAACGGTGCCGATATGGCCCGTTTCCTGAAAATCGGAGCCGGAGCTGTTCAGCTGGGGACCCGTTTTATTGCTGCCAGCGAGTGTGATGCTTCCGACGGTTTTGTAAATGCCATTCTTGATGCCACACCGGAAGACATACGGCTGGTTAAAAGCCCGACCGGACTTCCCGGCAGAGCTGTGACCACAGAACTGATTGAACGGGCGGAAGAAGGACGGATCCCCCCGGTCCGCTGCATCCGCTGTATTAAAAAATGCAATCCCGCTACAACACCTTACTGTATTACAGAAGCGCTGGTGAATGCCCAGCGCGGAAACATCGCGGAAGGACTGGTTTTCTGCGGTGCCAGAGCGGGTGAACTTCATAAACGATCTTCCGTACATGAAATCATGACGGAACTGACTACAGAATGCGAGGAAAATCTTTGACGAATCAGAATCAGGTGCAACAGACCCGCACGGCCTTTCTGTTTGCCGGACAGGGTGCTCAGTTTACCGGAATGGGCGAAGATATTTACAGGAATTACCAGACAGCCAGAGACGTGTTTGATCATGTTTCAGAGCTGGCGGATTTTGATATTCGTGATTTCTGCTTTCATGCAGCACCGGAACAGCAGAAAAACACTGCACTGGTCCAGCCGGCTATTTTCACCATGAGCATGGCGACAGCCGCAGTACTGGATGAAAACGGAAATAATCCGCAGGCAGCAGCCGGACTTTCCCTCGGTGAATATGCAGCGCTTTGCCAGGCCCGTGTTTTTTCAATAACAGACGGAGTCAGCATCCTCAGACAGCGCGGACAGATTATGGCCGATGCACTGCCTGAAGGAGTAAGCGGTATGTATGCGGTAATGATGCTGGATGCGGACCGGATTCAGGCAGCCTGCACGCAGGCCAGTCTTGCCGTACCGGGAACAGCGGAAATTGCCAATTACAACTGCCCGGGCCAGATTGTCATTTCCGGCAACCGGGAAACAGTGGATGAAGCGGCACGTCTGTGCCTGGAAGCAGGTGCCAAACGGGCAGTGCCTCTGGCAGTATCCGGCGCTTTTCATACATCCCTGTTAAAAGAAGCAGGCGAAAAACTGGCAGCAGTCCTGTCTGCTTATACGTTCTCTGACCCGGTGATCCCGGTTTACCGGAATCTTACCGGAACTCCTGACTGTGCGGATACCCGTGACAGCCTCAGACAGCAGATATCCTCGTCTGTCCGCTTTGAACAGACCATACGCAATATGATGGATGACGGGATTACCCGTTTTATTGAAATAGGACCCGGGAAAACACTTTCGGGTTTTGTCAAAAAAACAGTCCGGGCAGTCAGCAAAGAGAAGGAAACCGGCGATATTCAAATCAGCAGCTGTCAGAATGCTGCAGAACTGGAGAATCTTCTGAAATGAGTACAGAAATAAAACAACCGGCAGCAGCTGCAGAAAATTCAGACGGCGCTGGCAGCAAAACAAAAACAACGGCCAGAAGAAAGCGTGCACTGGTTACCGGTGCTTCCGGCGGTATTGGCGGAGCCTGTGCCAGAGCACTGTCGCGTGACTGCGATGTGATCGTTCATTATTCCGGAAATCAGGAAGGCGCCCAGGCGGTTCTGGATACGCTGGAACCGGGCCAGCACCGCATGATTCGTTTTGATGTAACGGATGCCGATGCAGTGAAGGAAGCAATGGCAGAGCTGGAAAAAGAAGGCGGGATCGACATTCTGGTAAACAATGCCGGAATTACCCGCGACGGCCTGCTGATGCGCATGAAGGACAGCGATTTTGATGATGTCATTGCCGCCAATTTAAAGGGCAGCTACAGCTGCATCCGCAACTGTGTGCGGGGGATGGTCAAACGCCGTTACGGGCGCATCATCTGCCTGTCCAGTGTAGTCGGCGTAAACGGCAATGCCGGCCAGGCCAACTACGCCGCCAGTAAAGCCGGCATAATCGGCCTGACAAAATCAGTGGCACAGGAACTGGGAAGCCGTGGAATCACCGCCAACGCAGTGGCCCCCGGTTTTATTCAGACACCCATGACGGCATCCATGCCTGAAAAAACGAAGAACGATATTCTGGGACGCATTCCCGCCGCCCGTTTCGGGACGCCGGAAGACGTTGCGGCTGTCGTGAACTTTCTGGCTTCAGAAGAAGCCGGTTATGTGAACGGACAGGTCATTGAAGTAGACGGCGGTATGGCTTAATCATTCCGGTAAACAGACCCGATACAAACAGATTTGGAAATAAATGGAGAAATAATGGAAAACAGACGAGTAGTCATAACAGGGATGGGCGCTGTCACCCCGATTGGCCAGCAGTTATCTGAAATTACAGACAGCCTCAGAGACGGACATTGCGCGATTGCCCCGATCACAGCATTTGATACACAGGATTACAAGGTAAAACTGGCAGCAGAAGTCGGCGATTATGTTATCCCGGAACGGTTTTCGAAAAAAGATTTTAAATTCAATGACCGTTTTCAGGTTTTTGCAAGAATTGCCGCTCATGACGCACTTGCGGACAGTGGATTAACTGAAGAAGATCTGGTTCCGGAACGCTTTGGCGTCAATATCGGCTCCGGTGTAGGCGGACTGGGCACCATCGAAAAAAATGCAGTCACCCTGCACGACCGCGGACCGCGCCGTGTATCCCCGTTCTTTATACCGATGGCACTGATCAATCTGTCCTCCGGCAGTATTGCCATGGACTGCGGCGCCCATGGTTATGTTACATCAACCGTTACAGCCTGTGCGGCCGGTGCCAATGCAATCGGCGATTCGTTCAGACGCATCCGTGCAGGATATGAAGATGTCATTATTGCCGGTGGAGCGGAATCCTCTGTCACTACACTTGGAATTGCAGGATTTATGGCGATGCGCGCCCTATACGAAGGCGACAATGTTCAGCGGGCTTCTATTCCCTTCGATCCGGAGCGTTCAGGCTTTGTCATGGGCGAAGGCGCCGGCATGCTTATTCTGGAAGACCTGGAGCATGCCAAAAAGCGCGGAGCAAAAATATACGCGGAAGTTGTTGGTTACGGTGCATCCTGTGATGCCCATCACGTTACCGCACCGGATCCGGATGG
Source organism: Eubacteriaceae bacterium (assembly GCA_050945075.1). Taxonomy (GTDB): domain Bacteria; phylum Bacillota; class Clostridia; order Eubacteriales; family Eubacteriaceae; genus UBA7485. The sequence goes on from JBMNSG010000076.1 coordinate 10,271, forward strand.
ACTTTATGCAGCCAATGCCATGAAGGAAGCGCTCAGCGAAGCCGGTATTGAATCCGGAGAACTGGGTTACGTCAATGCGCACGGAACCAGTACCCAGCTTAACGAAACCTCGGAAGCCAAAGCCATGAAAATTGCCTTCGGCAGTGATTACCTGAAGCCGTTTGTGTCTTCGACCAAAAGCATGACCGGCCATATGCTCGGTGCTTCAGGCGCTGCAGAAGCTGTGTTTACAGTGTTAGCCATGAATGCCGGATTTATCCCGCCAACGGTTAATACAGAAAAAACAGAATGCGATGTCAATCTTGTTATGGATCAGGCGGTCGATGCGGATTTCACCTACGCCATGAGCAATTCACT
>JBMNSG010000077.1:0-10482 GCA_050945075.1 Eubacteriaceae bacterium
AGCACAGTCCCTTTGTCATGCTTGCTGACAGGAAAGCGAACGAAGACTATGGCAGAGTATGGGGCTTCTCACTGGTCTGGAGCGGGAGCTTCCAGGCATCCGCAGAACAGGATCAGTTCGGACAGACCCGCTTCTCAATGGGGCTTGATGACGAAGACTTCAATTATCCGCTGCAACCCGGACAGGAACTGGTTCTGCCGGAAGTCATGATGTCATTCAGCAGCTGTGGTATGGAGAAGCTTTCCCACAACTTCCACGACATCATCCGCGGAAATCTGATCAGAGGACCATGGAAGAACAAACGCCGTCCGGTTCTGCTGAACAGCTGGGAAACAGCAGGGTTTGATTTTAACGGAGACAGTATTCTCGAGCTGGCCGATGAAGCAGCAGCAACAGGTATGGAAATGCTGGTGCTGGATGATGGATGGTTTGGAAACAGAAATTCCGACAATGAAGGCCTTGGTGACTGGTTTGCCAATACCGCAAAACTTGGCTGCAGCATAAAGGAATTTTCGAAAAAGATTCATGACAGAGGGCTGATGTTCGGCTTATGGTTTGAGCCGGAAATGGTCAGTGAAGACTCTGAACTGTATCGGAGCCATCCGGAATATGCGATGCACATTCCTGGACGAAGGCCGGTACGGGGACGGAATCAGCTGGTGCTGGATTTTTCCCACGATGCAGTAGTCGATGCTGTGTATGAACAGGTCACAAAGGTCCTGGACGGTGCCGGGATTGATTATCTCAAATGGGATATGAACCGGAGCATTACTGATGTATATGAAAACGGCTTCGGAAAAGGTGCAAAGCTGTATCGTTATGTTCTGGGTGTTTATCGTTTTATGAATAAGCTTCTTGTGCGATATCCCGGTCTTCTTCTGGAAACCTGTTCTGGCGGCGGCGGACGTTTTGATGCAGGCATGCTTTACTATTCGCCGCAGATCTGGTGCAGCGATAATACTGACCCCATTGAACGTCTGGCCATTCAGTATGGTACATCTTTTGGATTCCCTGCCAATACCATGGGCGCACATGTAGGGGCAGAAAAAAACCCCAACAATGGACGAGTCACGGAGCTCAATACCCGCGCGGCAGCTGCATCTGCCGGAGTTCTCGGATACGAGCTGGATCTGACAAAGCTTTCCGGTAGAGAAAAGAAAGAAATCCGGGAACAGATTGATACGTACAAGCAGGACTGGCCGCTTATTGACAGCGGTAACTACTACCGGCTGGATGATATTGACCGGAAGGATCATCATAGCGCCTGGATGTTTGTTTCTGAAAATCAGGATCGCGCAGTTTTACAGGTTGTTACGACGGATACCCGGTTTAAGGCACCGACCGAATATATTTTGCTCAAAGGATTAAAGAAAGATTCGTTTTATCAGTCTCGCGAGTCCGGTAAGATTTATTCTGGCAGTGCGCTCATGAGCGCAGGAATTTTTCTGCCCCGGTTCAGAGAAGAATATAAAGCTTTAAAAATTCATTTTGAGGAGGTGAATGCCTGACAACAGCAGTGGACACAGCTGTTCAGGTACAGCTGAAGAGGGTAGATGGAGCAATCAGATGAGCCGCAGTATGGAAATAACGAATGGGAATTGTTTTATGACTGCTGCGGATTTTAAGAAAGACAGCTGGCAGCAGCTGTAAGGAAGGATGAATGATGACTGAAGAAAAAGAATCCGGCAAATTTATTGAGAAATTTATCGATTTTGCCTCGGCGCTCGGGAATCAGATTTACCTGCGCTCGTTACGGGATGCATTTGCTACGATTATGCCGGTGTTTATTGTTGCCGGGATTGCAGTATTGATTAACAATATTATATTTCCACTGTTTTTGAGCGGGGACGCGCTGTTGTCTGCTCAGGTCTGGGGCAACCTGCTTACGAACGGGACGCTCAGTATTTCCGGACTGCTTATCGCAGCGGCGATTGGCTATCGTCTTGCAAGAAATATGGATTATGAAAATCCATTTATGGGAGCAGTTATTTCCGTATCGGTCCTGATTATTATGATGCCTACTGTCATCAGTGCCACACCTTTCGGAGCAACCGATTCAGATGCAGTCGTCAAGGTAACCGGTGCTCTGGCTTATTCGAATCTCGGAACAAGCGGCATGTTCGCCGGAATCATCATCGGCCTGCTGGCTACCGATATTTTTATCCGTCTTACAAAAATCGAAAAACTCAAGATCAAAATGCCGGAAATGGTACCACCTGCAGTAGCGGATTCATTTAACGCGCTGATTCCTGTCATCATCATATTCTGTATTTTTGGTGCACTGGCAGCGATGCTGAATGTTTTTGCAGCGACCGATCTGGTCAACCTGATTAAATACTGGATTGCGGAACCGCTCAAGAGCGTCAACGCATCTCTGCCGGGCGTCTGCCTGCTTTATACACTGGGAAATCTGCTGTTCTGCTTTGGTATTCATCAGTCGGTTATTACAGGTTCACTGCTTGATCCCTTCATGATTGCCAACATTAACGAAAATATGCTTGCTTTTGCAAATCACCAGGCAATCCCGAATATTCTCTGCTCACCGCTGGTCAACAATTTTGGTCTTATCGGCGGATCCGGAGACACACTGTGCCTGATTATTGCGACATTTATCTTCAGTAAATACAAGGCTTCACGGAGTATCTCAGAACTGAGTCTGGCACCGGGGCTGTTCAACATTAATGAACCGGTTATTTTCGGTTATCCGATCGTCTTTAATATAGCCCTGATTATTCCCTTTGTACTCATGCCGACACTCGGCATCATCATCGGCTACTATACGACGCTGTGGGGCTGGATGAATCCGAGTATTGTCTTTACACCGTGGACAACGCCACCGCTGCTTGCACCTTACCTGGCTACCGGCGGTGACTGGAGAGCGGTAGTGATTCAGTTGTTCGTTATTATTCTGGGCGTGTTCGTCTATCTGCCGTTCATGAAACTGAGTGAACGGATTCAAATGAGAAGCGCCGGTATTGAAGAAAAAGAGGAAGCTGCAGAAACCGGAGAAGCCGGGAAAGCTGCTGCTGAATAAAATTTCTGAAAAATGCTGTCTGTACTGGCTTAGCCTGCAGACAGCATTTTTCACATATGGTTTACATAAGAATCTGGACATTATTCGCTGCGAATGAAACAAGAACGAAAAAAATGATAATAAGATGTATGATTTTTATATATCGGTTACAATAAAATTCATTATAATGTATATAATAGATAAGAAATAAACTGTATGTACACATGTTCATCAGTGTTGTCGGAGGGAGAAATGGCAGCAAAGTATAAGGAAATTGTAGAGGACCTCGTCCGGAATATTCAGCAAGGCAAATACGATGAGACCCGTAAACTCCCCCGTGAAGAGGATCTGATCGACATCTACGGGGTGTCCAGGTCAACAGTACGGAAAGCAATCTCAGTTCTGGTGACCCAGGGATATGTTTATCAGGTACAAGGCAGCGGAATCTTTCTCCGTGCAACCAGCGGGGAAGATTATATCAGTCTGGAAAGACTAAAGGGGCTCACCCGGGATTTTCCGGACCGCAAGATTGAAAGCAGAGTCATTCATCTTGAAATTCAGGAAGCTGGAGAAGAAATGGGCAAGCGTCTCGGGATCAAACCGGAGGAACTGGTCTACTATGTCAAAAGAGTCCGGGTCATGGATGACGAACCGTTTACGGTTGAGTCCTCCTATTATCCGAAAACAGTGATTCCGTATTTAAATGAAGATATTCTCCAGTCCTCCTTTTATTCATATGTACTGAATGATCTGAGACTTGGAATCGGATTTGCGGACAAGATTATTTATGCAGATAAGCTGGATCAGGAAACTGCAAAACTCCTCCAGTTGAAAAAAGGCGACCCGGCCTTTATTATTGATGCTCAGGTTTATCTGACAAACGGAACCATGTTCGAGTTTTCAAGATCGATTCATAACTACCAAACCGCTAAATTCCTGGTCAATGTCAATTTTTGATTTTATGGAGACCGGCTTCTATTTATAGAGGCCGTTTTTTTATGTGATGGCTGATGGAGGCTAATAAAGCATATTTATAAAAGTATAAGATATAATCTATAAAATATGGCTGCTAAAATTTCAGGTTACATTTTGCAAATTGAACTGTAATCAATGCAATTTTTGTAAATAAAAGCAACTTTAAAAAACATGTCTTTTCATAGCAGTTACATGTTGAATTATGTCCGTATGATGCTATAATGAAGTTATCAAAAAGATTGGTACCTACCAATCGAACAAGTGCACATGATTGCGAAAGGAGCTTATCATGAAAATTTTATTAGCGTGCTGTTCAGGAATGTCAACAAGTCTGGTTGTCAACAAGATGAAAGATGCGGACAAGAAAAACGGTCTGGACGACGAAATCTGGGCAGTCGGACAGGGTGAAGTCGACAAAGAACTCCCGAAGGCAGATGTTCTTCTGATCGGACCGCAGATGCGTATGATGAAGAAGAAGATGGAAGCCAAGGGCGCTGAACTCGGTATCCCGGTTGACATTATTCCGCCGGTTCTGTACGGTCGCTGCGATGGCCAGGGTATCCTGGAAATGGCACAGAAGCTGGTTGCAGAAAAGAAATAAACGCATAACTTTTCCTTTCAGTTCCTGCTCCAGGCAGGAAGAATCAATCTTATTTTAACCGGGACCCGTAAGGGTCCCACGAAATCATTTTATAACAAACAGGAGATATCATGAGCTTTTATGACAAAATTGAAGGCCCGATAATGACTATCGGTGAAAAAATAAACAACATCCGATTCTTCAGTATCCTTCGAGATTCCTTCATGCTGGCATTCCCGCTGACCATTTTCGGATCGATCATGCTGATTATCGCAAACTTCCCGTTCATGGAAAGCATGATCGGGGCGGATGCTCTGGCTACACTGCAGGCGATGCTGGGACCGGCTTCTCTGGCCACCATGAACGTTATGTCTGTCTGGGTTGCCATTGGGATTGGCTACTATTATTCCAAGTCTGAAGACTGTGACCCGATTTTCGGTGCAGCCATCGCGCTTTGTGCATTCTTCGTAGTAACACCATGGGTTTCCGGTGCGGTTTCAGCAGTAGATTCCAATGGGAATCTTGGCAAAGTCGTCCTCGACAGCGCTACTGTAATCACAACTGACCGACTCGGTGCTAAAGGAATGTTCGTTGCCATGTTCGGTTCCTTCCTTTCATCTTACCTGTACTGCTTCTTCACCAAGAAGAACTGGACCATCAAGATGCCTGAACAGGTTCCGCCGGCAGTTGCAAAATCATTTGCAGCCCTGATCCCTGCTTTCCTGACACTCTGTGTTTTCCTTCTGATCAACATCGTCTTCACATTCACACCGTGGGGCAATGTACATGACTTTATCTACAAGATGATTCAGGCTCCTCTGATGGGTCTTGGCGACAGCCTTGGCGCTACCGTTATCGCAATCTTCTTTGTACAGCTGCTGTGGTGGTTTGGTCTTCACGGACAGATTCTTGTTAACTCCGTACTGGACCCGATCTGGAACGCACTGATGCTTGAAAACCAGGCAGCTTTTGCAGCACACCAGACACTGCCGCATATCGTTACCAAACCTTTTATGGAAACATTCACTGTAGGCCTCGGCGGTTCCGGTGCAACTCTGATTGTTGTTATCATGCTTGCTTTCTTCATGAAGAGCAAACAGATGTCTGAAGTTGGTAAACTTGCATTACCGGCCGGTATCTTTAACGTAAACGAACCTGTTATCTTTGGTCTGCCAATCGTACTGAACCCGACTATCATGATTCCGTGGATTATCGCTCCGATGCTTTCTGTTGCGATTGCTTATCTGTCAATGGCATGGGGACTGGTTCCGTATACAACCGGTGTTTCGGTTCCATGGACAGTTCCGGTACTTCTCAGTGGATTCCTGGCAACCAACTCCTGGCAGGGTTCGATTCTGCAGCTGGTCCAGATGGCAGTTGTCGGAGTAATCTGGTTCCCGTTCCTGAAAGCAATGGACAAACAAAACGTCAAGCTGGAACAACAGGATGCTGTTGCTGAAGCACAGGAAGCCTGAACTTTCTAAATGAAATAAAATGAATCCCGCTGATCAGCGCATTCGATTTTATATAACATCTGATTCCATTTCGTGTAACAAATGATTCACAGCAGCCGCTTCCTGACCCGCATCCGGCAGCGGCTGCCAATATATTTCGGAGGAGTTTTTCAATGGCACATGAATACAAATTTCCCGAAGGCTTCTGGTGGGGCAGTGCAACAAGCGGCCCTCAGGCTGAAGGAGCAGCAGATGTAGATGGCAGAAGTCAGAGCATCTGGGATTACTGGTATGATAAGGAACCCGAACGGTTCTTTGACGGAGTCGGTCCCCAGGACACCTCCACATTTTTCAAAAACTATAAAGAAGACATTAAACTGCTCAAGGCAACCGGACATAATTCGTTCAGAACCAGTATTCAGTGGACCAGACTGATTCCGGACGGAACCGGAGAACCAAACCCGAAAGCAGTAGCATTTTATAACGATGTGATTGACACACTGATTGCTGAAGGCATTACGCCTTTTATCAATCTTTTCCACTTCGATATGCCTATGTGCATGATGGAAAAAGGCGGATGGGAAAGCAGAGAAGTAGTCGATGCTTATGCAGCTTATGCGAAAACCTGCTTTGAACTCTTTGGTGACCGCGTTAAATACTGGCTTACCTTTAACGAACCGATGGTACCGGTAGAAGGCGGCTATCTCTACGATTTCCATTATCCCTGCGTGCGTGACGGTAAACGTGCCGCTCAGGTTGCCTTCAATACTATGCTGGCAAGTGCCAGGGCCATTCAGAATTACAAAGCTTCCGGCCGTGACGGTATGATCGGGATTGTCCTGAATCTGACCCCGTCTTATCCGAGAAGCAAGGACGACAAAGGTGATGTAGAAGCATCAATTGCCTGTGATCTGTTCTTTAACCGCAGCTTCCTTGATCCTTCCATTAAAGGTGTCTATCCGGAAGGTCTGATCAAGATGCTTAAGGACAACGATGCCCTTCCGTACTATACAGAAGAAGACCTGAAGATTATCAAGGACAACACGGTTCAGTTCCTGGGTGTTAACTATTATCAGCCGCGTCGTGTGAAGAAAAAGGAAAGCGACGAAACATTTGATGTATTCATGCCGGATATCTATTTCGACAATTATCAGATGCCTGGTGCAAAAATGAATCCTTATCGCGGATGGGAAATCTACGAAAAAGGGATTTACGATATCTGCAAGAACCTTCAGGAAAATTATGACAATATTCCATTCTACATTTCTGAAAACGGAATGGGTGTGGAAGGTGAAGAACGCTTTATTAATAAAGACGGTAAAATCGAAGATGACTACCGGATTGACTTTATTAAAGATCATCTGAGATGGCTGCATAAAGGTATCGAAGAAGGTGCCAATTGCAAGGGCTATCATCTGTGGACACCAATTGACTGCTGGAGCTGGACCAATGCCTACAAGAACCGTTACGGACTGATCAGCCTGGATCTGAAGACTCAGAAACGGACCATCAAGAAGAGCGGTGAATGGTACAAAACCCTTTCTGACAACAACGGATTTACGGATGACTGATTCAATGGATAACCATATAGTCTGTTTTGATATCGGCGGGACTGCTGTTAAATACGGTATTTTTAACGAAGCCGACGATAAACTGGTCGAACAGGGTAAGTTTGATACCCGGCTCGATGACGGAGACGCAGTTCTGGGTGAGATGCAGGAGGTCATTGAAGATTATCAGAAACGATATCATGTGACCGGTGTCTCCTTCAGTTCTCCTGGATTTATCGATACGAAAAACGGCGTTATCCTGTCCGGCAATATTATTAATGGATTCAACGGCCTTAATCTGGCCGAAACCTTTCAGACTCGCTGTCATGTGCCTGTGGCTGTCGAAAATGATGCGAATTGTGCGGCAGCTGCCGAGTATCTGCTCGGCAACGGCCGCGGCAGCCATAATCTTGCATGTGTGACCCTGGGGACAGGAGTCGGTGGCGGTCTGGTTTTAGATGGGAAAATTCACAGTGGTTCTCACGCCATGGGCGGAGAGTTCGGTTTTATGTTTATTAACGGACTGCACAGTGAAAAACCCGAAGAAGATATTTTCAGCAACGACTGTTCCACGCGTGCCTTACAGGAGAAAGCGTCGGAAGTGGTCGGCAGAGACATAAAAGGTCCGGAAATTTTTGAAAAAGCAGAACAGGGCGATCCCGTTCTCGGTGAAGTTCTGGACAAATATTATATGGCTCTGGCAATGGGAATCTACAATATCTGTTATCTTGTCGATCCGGACACTGTTCTGATCGGTGGAGCAGTTTCCCAGCAGCCTGCGCTTATTGACAATGTGAAGAAGAAATTATCCGAACTGACGCCGTCATTTTCGGTCGATCTGAACGACCTGATCAAACTTGACAGATGTCTGTATCTGAATGATGCAGGGCTGGTCGGCAGCTACTGCAGTTTCAAAAACAAATATGACCGGGAGAAATAAATGACCAGTGACCAGATTGTAGAAGCTGCTTTTAATATCATTACTTATGCAGGAAACGCCCGCGGTATGGCAATGGAAGCCATTGAACTTGCCAAAGATGGAAAATTCGACGAAGCGCGCAAGATGATCGATGATTCCAGAACCGAAATGAACAATTCACATACTTATCAGACTGAATTAATCACATCGGAAGCGAATGGTGAAAAGAATGAAATCACGGTACTGCTCGTGCATTCACAGGACCATCTGATGACTGGTATGGTCGTCATCGATATGGCAGAACAGTTCATTACCGTTTATGAAGAAATGGCGAAACTGAAAAACAAGTAAATCTCTCCTTAACATTCCATTCCCTTAAATGAATACACCCCTTATCTCTTTATGAATGTTAAGTATAGAAAAAGCCTGATTTCCACTCCGGAAATCAGGCTTTTGTTATATGTTGATTACACTGGTACTGCTGTCGAGTTTAAATTTTCGATAACGTTTCTGTATTACCGGAAATTCTGATTACTGCATATTCCAGCCGTAGATCCGAGTCAGAATCTGTCTGGAATAGTGATAGGCACTGACAGGGAAGTTGCGAAGGTTGGCCGTATTGGAATCTACCAGATAGTCAACCGTATCACCGCTTGAATTTTTGATTACGTTGGCGATGACAACCGTATGTTCAAAGCCATCGCTGTTTCCCATTTCAATCAGGTCGCCGACATCGCCGGAATAGAAAGGCGCATCAACCGCGGCAACCAGTCCGAAGCCGGTATTCGTGCTGGCATACTCCAGAAAATCATTTACAGCAGTCCAGGAAGCAGAGCGTCCATAGTCGCTGCTGCCCTGGTCAGGATCATCCTCATACCATTTCCAGATTGCGTCCCCGTCTGTATCCATCGGGATACCGCCGGCATTCAGAACCTGGGATGCGAAATTCTGGCAGTTGCCGTCATAGTCAGTGTAATCGCCCCATTCCGGGTTCCTGTCGTTTACCAGTGATTCGGCATAAGCCAGAGCTGAAGGACGGTCATAACCGACCTGCACTGACACATCTCCCGGATCGGTTCCCTGAGTGCTGCGTCCGTCAGTGTCAGACTGGGCATCCTGCTCGAGGTCTGCTTCGCGTTGTGCGTACCAGCTGACTGCATCCTGGTCTTCCGGTGCATTGCCAATGGTGATTTGAAACAGTGAATCTTCCGAATCGTGTGAGAAAAGCTTCCAGCTGCCATCGGTATTTTTGAATACGAAAGTATGGTCCATTCCCCAGGCTTCAGAATCAATGCCGGCATAAGCGGTAAAATTCTGAACGCTGTCTTCGTCTGCGGTCACGGTTATTGTATTGTCGTCATTTTGCTCTACTCCGGTAATGTTAAGTGTGTACTGATATCCGGTGAGGCTCAGATCTGTTTTCTGCATTTTTCGTTCGGCTGTCTGGTAGTCGAGTGCTGCCTGATTTTTCGCAGAAGAACCGGCATCCGACAGTTTTGAAGCAATATCGCCTGCCTTCAGGCTGGCCAGAGAATCATACCAGGTGTTCAGAAAGTCCTGAAGTGCACCACTTTGTTCGGATGTCAGAGAACCGGTTTCATCGTTGATTTCTCCTGAACCGGAAACACTGGTGGTCCCGGTTGAACTGTCTTCAGTTACGCTGGTTTTATCAACAGATGAAGCTGCAGATCCGACACTGGAAACACTGCAGCCTGTAGTGATGAGCAGGATCAGTATAAACGAGCCGATCAGTTTAAAATATCGCATGTAACTCCCTTTGAATACATATTTGATGATTGCGTCGAATCGTCTGAAATCAATCGGACGATCGATCTGTTTTATTAGTTTGCTACAAAATAATATCAGTTTTACCTAATGTAAACCCAATAAGTTTATCTTAAATAAGAATAATGTATCCAATATGTAACGAAATATTCTAAAATATATACGGAATCTGGATTTTCTAATCAGACATTCATTTCATTGTTTAG
>JBMNSG010000078.1:0-10391 GCA_050945075.1 Eubacteriaceae bacterium
TACAACGGGAAAGAAAACGTCATATACTGCGAGGATAGTGTTTTATCATCAAAAAACCGGCCCTGTCAAAGGCCGGTTTTTGTATGCAGAAGATCATGATTTGTGATGCAAAACGCGATTCTGTCAGATAGTCTTTTCGGAATCACTCAGAATCCCGAGATGGACAAGAGCTTTGAAAATGCCGTTATCATCAACCGAATCAGTGATGTAATCAGCAGCCTCTCTGGCTTCGGTTCCTGCATTTCCCATAGCGATGCCGATGCCTGCATAACGAAGCATATCGGCATCGTTGCCGCCATCGCCAAAAGCGATGCTCTGTTCCCGGTTAAGTCCGTAATGCTCGAGAACGGATTGCAGGCCGTTTGGCTTTCCGCCATCGGCAGGAATAATATCAGCGAAAATATTGTTCCAGCGTACTGCCTGGCAGCCGGGAATATGGCTTAAAAATTCCTGTTCGTCTTCAGGGCCGATATACCCGTTCAGCTGGTAGACTTTATGGTCAGAGATTCTGTCGGTTGAATTAACCGGCATCGTATGGGCTGTCGGTCCCAGGAATTTTTCCAGTTCTTCTGTTTTGTCAGATGTGAAGTTCAGATAGGAGTATTCCAGTTCGAAAAACGAGCAGGCAGTATGACTGTCTTCCAGCCAGGGAACCAGCTGATTGAGATTTTCTTCAGGAATACAGACGTCGCGGATAACCTGATCGCCAACGGTACAGTACTGGCCGTTCAAAGCGACTGTTCCGTCAAAGCCGATTGTATCGATATGCGGGACGTGAACCATATGTTCCGGAGGACGTCCGGTGGCAAGGAAGATGCGGATGTCATTCTGCTGCAGCAGCTTCAGCGCTTTCAATGTGCTTTCCGGAATATCATGGGTAGTAAAACTGACCAGCGTTCCGTCAATATCAAAGAAAGCGGCTTTGATGTTCTTTCCGTTTTCTCTGAGCTGCTGATCAGAAAGTCCAAGAGCTTCATCTGCTTCTGCATCGGTCAGAAGACCGGCTTTTCTGAGCCCTTCGACCAGACCATTTTCATCGGGGGTTCCTGCACAGTAATCCGCTGCCTGGCGGACGATTTCTGCATCACCCATGGCAACACCGATGCCGGCGGTCTGCAGCATTTCAATGTCGTTTTCCCCGTCTCCAAAGGCAGCACATTCTTCAGTACTCAGTCCGAAAGCGTCCAGAACGGCTATAATCCCTTCTGCCTTGCTGCCGTTTTCAGGAATTGCGTCGGAAAACATCGGATTCCAGCGCACCAGCCGCAGTCCCGGTGCATGATCAAGAAAATCCTGTTCCTGTCCGGCATCAATATAGGGATTGAGCTGATAGACTTTGTGACTGTAAATACGGTCTGTGCTGTCGACAGGCTCCGGTTTCTGAAGTCCTGAAGCATAATGACTGCGTACCAGATCCACGGCCGGACTGAGACGGTTCAGGTAGCTGTAGTCTGCTTCCACGAATTTGCAGGCGATATTGTTTTGATCCAGCCAGGGAATCAGTGTTTCCATGGTCTGAACAGGGATAGGTGTAGAGCGGATGACTTCGTTGCTGGTAGTACAGAGCTGACCGTTAATGGTAACCATACCGTCAAAGCCGATATCGTCAAACTGGGCAATTTGCGGCTGCAGCTGGATGGGAGGCCGTCCGGTAGCGATAAAAAGCCTGATCCCTTTTTTCTTTAATAGTTTCAATGCCCTCACGGCCGATTCAGGCATGCGGTGGGTTTCAAAACTGACGAGTGTTCCGTCAATGTCGAAGAAGACAGCCTTGATGGGTTTTTTAGCGGGTGTTTTATTCATGATTCTCCTGATTTTTGTTTTTCTGTGTGTGCAATTAATATTTTACAATGAAACGGGTACTTTTGCTGTGGTCTGAACGAATTGTACCTGCAGAAAAACAGGAAAACGACTTGCAGCTTTGCCCGGAGCGTGCTATATTTTTAACTAACAAATGAACAGCAGTCTTCAGGGCAGGGTGTAATTCCCTACCGGCGGTATAGCCCGCGAGCCATATGGCAGATTCGGTTGGATTCCGAAGCCGACAGTATAGTCTGGATGAAAGAAGATCGCGCTATTTTTGCGTGTTCGCTCTGAAATGGTAACATTTCAGAGCTTTTTTATTTCGTTTGACTTCTTTCCAGGCCCTGACTGTTTTCAGTCAGGGCTTTTTTGCTTTCATTTGCAGAAAATGCAAAGGATGTGATTCTTATCGATCGTACCAGAGTGACTGTGCGGATGGAGCAGGTCAGTGATTCGCCTGCGAATATTCTGATGGAAACCGTTCAGATGGAAAACACACGGGAGAACACAATGGAAACTCTCCGTGAAAATCAGACGTTCCTGCCTCCGCCCGAACAGAAATGGATGAAGCTGGCAGTCAGACTTGCCTGCAGAGGACAGGGGATGGTCAGTCCCAACCCTGCAGTGGGTGCTGTAATCGTGAAAGACGGAAAAGTGATCGGAAGCGGCTGGCATACCTGTTATGGTAAACCGCATGCAGAACGGGAAGCGCTGGCTGCCTGTACGGAGGATCCGGCGGGAGCGGATTTGTACGTGACGCTTGAACCCTGCTGCCACACAGGCAAAACACCTCCGTGTACAGATGCCATTCTGGAGGCCGGGATAGGCCGGGTGATTACCGGTTCATCAGATCCCAAGCCTCACGCTTCGGGGAAAGGCATTCAGATTCTGAGAGCAGCCGGAGTTCCGGTATTTACCGGATTTATGGAAACGGAATGCGACGCCCTTAATCCGGGTTTCATGCAGCAGGCAAAAACAGGCCTGCCGTATCTGACACTGAAATATGCCATGACGGCAGACGGAAAGACAGCGGCTGCTTCCGGTGAGTCGAAGTGGATCACATCGGAACAGGCCAGGGATGACGGCCATCGTTACAGAGGCTTAAACGATGCGGTGATTGCCGGAATCGGTACTGTTCTCCAGGACGATCCGCTTCTCACAGCCCGTACACCCGGGATGAAAGAGCCGCTCAGAATCATCTGTGATTCAAAACTGCGGATACCGGAGGATTCACGCCTCGTCAGTACAGCTGCTTCCTCTCCGGTGCTGGTGGCGACCGGTAAACTGGATGCTTCTGCCGGGAAAAAGGCGGAACGGCTTGAAGCTGGCGGCGTCCATATTCTGGAGCTTCCGGATCGGGACGGCAGAGTGGATCTGAACGCTTTGTTCCGGAAACTGGGAGAAAAAGGAATTCTTTCGGTTTACTGTGAAGGCGGCGGAACGCTGGCCTGGGGCCTGCTGGAGGCCGGCCTGGTTTCAGAGGTGATAACCTATATAGCCCCGAAACTGTTTGGCGGGGCCGGAAGCCGGACACCGGTTGGAGGAAGCGGAGTAGCTTTTCCGGATGACTGCTTTCATCTGGGCAGCCCGGAAGTGAGTACAATCGGACCGGATATAAAAATTGTCTGGAAGACTGAACCTGGAAATGATAAGAACGGCTCAGTTGAATTTTCCGGTCAGGAGCAAACATCATGTTTACAGGAATCGTAGAAGAAATCGGGAAAATCAGCGAAATCAGACCCGGAAAACTGAATATTACAGCAAGTATTGTCACAAGCGACATTCATGAAGGCGACAGTATTGCCGTGAACGGTGTCTGTCTGACTGCATCCAAACTGACTGCCCGTGGTTTTACGGCTGATGTCATGCCGGAAACCATGCGGATGACCTGTCTGGGAAAGCTCAAGCGCGGCTCAGGCGTGAATCTGGAACGGGCGATGGCGGCAGATGGCCGGTTTGGCGGACATATTCTCACCGGACATATTGACGGGACCGGAACAGTCAGGCGAATCCGCAGGGAAGGCAACGCAGTCAGAATGAGCATCGCTGCTGCGGCTGATCTCAGACAGGGAATCCTGAATAAAGGTTCCGTTGCTGTAGATGGTGTAAGCCTGACGGTTGCAGCTTTGACGGCGGATGGCTTTGAAATATCCCTGATTCCGCATACCGGAGAGAAAACCATTCTGCTGGACAGACGGGCCGGCGACACAGTCAATATCGAAACCGATGTTATCGGCAAATATGTCAGACAGACCGTATCGGGCGGTCTCAGTGAATCGTTTCTAAAAGAAAACGGTTTTGCCTGAGTAAAAAGCTGATGGATGATTCCGGTTAAAACGGAATTTTTGAATCATATAGAAATAAACAGAGAAAGAAAAATGAATAATTCTTACAATACAATCGAAGAAGCGCTGGAAGCACTGAAAAACGGAGAACTGATCCTGGTTACGGATGATCCGGATCGTGAGAATGAAGGCGATCTGATATGCGCAGGAGAATTCGCTACCACCGAAAACATTAATTTTATGGCGGTTCACGGCAAGGGCCTGATCTGCATGCCTATGGATGAAGCATTTGCCGCAAAGCTGGGGCTGCCGCCGATGGTGGCACAGAACACAGATAATCATGAAACCGCATTTACGGTGTCTGTTGACCACGTATCAACAACGACCGGTATTTCTGCTGCAGAACGTTCCATGACGGCTCTGGCCTGTATGCAGGACGATATCAAGCCGGAAGATCTCCGTCGCCCCGGACACATGTTTCCGCTCGTTTCCCGTTACGGCGGTGTCCTGACCAGAAACGGCCATACCGAAGCTACGGTCGATCTGATGCGCCTGGCAGGGCTTAAACAGTGCGGTCTGTGCTGTGAAGTGATGGCTGAAGACGGCAATATGATGCGCACGCCGGAGCTGAAGAAGATGGCTGAAGAATTTGACCTCAAGTTTATCACCATCAAGGACCTGCAGGATTATCTCAGACGCCACGAACAGCATGTGGTCTGTGAAGCAAAGGCAAAACTTCCGACAAAGTTCGGTGAATTTACAATTCACGGCTACGTTGATGATCTGACCGGTGAACATCACCTGGCACTGGTAAAGGGTGAAATCGGAGATGGCAAAAATCTGCTGTGCCGTGTTCATTCGGAATGCCTGACCGGTGATGTATTTGGCTCGCTTCGCTGTGACTGCGGAGACCAGCTGGCCAGAGCGATGGAACGGATTGAAGAAGAAGGACGCGGAGTCCTGCTGTATATGCGCCAGGAAGGGCGCGGCATCGGGCTTATCAATAAACTCAAGGCTTATGAGCTTCAGGAACAGGGAAGAGATACAGTAGAAGCCAATCTCGATCTCGGCTTTGCACCGGATTTGAGAGAATACTGGATTGGAGCCCAGATTCTGCGCGACCTGGGAGCCAGAGAACTGCGGCTCATGACCAATAATCCGGAAAAAGTATACGGGCTGGACGGATTCGGTGTCTCGATTAATGAACGGGTGCCGATTGTCATTGAACCTAACGAAACAGATGCACGCTATCTGAAAACAAAAGAAGAAAAAATGGGTCATCTATACTCGAAAGCTGTCTGATTATAAAACGGCAGCGACGAAATACGGCAGCAAAATGCAGTCGGATGACATAGGAAAAATCCAGTAAAACAAAACACGTAAAAACGTAATATTGAAAATAGAAAAGAGGATAAAATGAACAGCGATAAGATCAGGGTTATTGAAGGAAATCTGAGTGCAGAAGGCTTGAAATTCGGGATTGTGGCAGCCCGTTTTAATGACTTCATTGTTTCCAAACTGATTTCGGGAGCAGAGGACGCACTGCTGCGTCATGGAGCAGAAGCAGAGGACATCACCGAGGTTCTCGTTCCCGGTGCTTTTGAAATTCCGATAGCGGCCCAGAAAATGGCGGAGTCCGGGAAGTACAACGCTGTGATCTGCCTTGGTACGGTAATCCGGGGTTCCACTACCCATTATGACTATGTCTGTAATGAAGTGTCCAAGGGGACTGCCCAGGTTGGCTTGAAGACGGGTGTTCCGGTTCTGTTCGGTGTAGTAACGACTGAAAATATCGAGCAGGCAGTAGAACGTGCCGGCACCAAAGCAGGCAACAAGGGATTTGATGCTGCAGTTTCAGCTATTGAAATGGCGAACCTGATGCGCTCCCTGTAGAAACAGATATATGATCAGATAGATGCTGATTCGGAATGGTTCGTGACAGCAGATGACTTCTGGTCAGTTCTTGAAATACCGGAAAGCCTGAAACAGGCTTTCCGGCATTTTTGCTTTATAAAAGATTTCCGGATATATGTCGTATCCTCCGATCTTTGCCACATCCTCTTAAACTTTCTAAATAAAGGAATTATTTATATTAATCATTGGGTAAGTCTTTTTTGATATATTCTTATTACGATATGGGTTCATAGAATCTGATGGTACGCTTTTTATGCGACATAGTGTATAATATCCATGTTTCGTTTAAGTCGGAAATTCAGATTGATAGAGGAGGCACATTTAGATACATGAAAAATATCTGGCAGGTATTCACGACTGATATCCGCAAAATATTCGCCAAGCCTTTTGCCGTTGTAGTTCTGGTCGGGATTATGATTATACCGTCGCTTTATGCGTGGTTCAATATCTATGCCAACTGGGATCCTTATTCCAATACCAAAGGCCTGAAAGTAGCCGTTGCCAACACAGACCAGGGGGCTTCGATTGAAGGGCTCAATGTTAATGTAGGCGGAATGATCATTGACAAGCTGGCACAGAATGACAAAATAGGCTGGGTCTTTACCAATGCCGATCAGGCAATTGATGGAACGGAAAGCGGCGAGTATTACGCAGCTGTTATCATCCCCGCTGATTTTTCGTCTAAGATTCTTTCAATCACACAGATGAATATTCAGAGACCGGAGATCGAATATTATGTCAATGAAAAGAAAAATGCTATTGCTCCGAAAATAACCAATAGTGGGATAACGACTGTTCAGCAGCAGGTGAATGAGACATTCATTGCTACGGTAACAGACGTCATTTCCAATACATTGATTAATGTTAACAGTAAAGTAGAGAATTCACAGGATGCACTGGTAGGCGGGGTGATTACGGATCTGAAAGATCTGCGCAGCCAGCTGGTGGAATACAAGACGCTCATCCAGTCGGTACAGGATGCTTCCCTTGCGGTCAATTCTGCTCTCGGAGCCAGCCGCTCCCTGCTCCCGGTTACCCAGAATGCTCTGAGCCAGGCATCAACGGTCGGAACAGATGCGCAGAATATGATTGATTCAAGCAAAACGGTGACAGCACAGCTTTCAGACAGTATCAGCCAGATTAATTCACTGGTCAGTTCCAGTCTCGATACGGCCGATTCCGCTCTCCAGCAGGCCTTTACGCTGCTTCAGAAGGATTCTTCGGCAGCGGCCGACAAGATCGATGAAGTGAAGAAACAGGTCGATTCATCCATCGACCTGAGCACCAGAGCCCGGGATGCGCTGCAGAGTATTCAGGATAAGCTGCCCCAGCAATCCCAGGTTCTCCAGAATATGATTGACAAGCTCAATGCTGTTATTCAGAAAGAAACGGATCTTTCATCGACGCTGGGCAATGCCGCCAAAACGATCCGGTCGACCGGAACACTGCCGGAATCGGTGCGCCAGGATCTCTCACAGAAGATGAAAGATGCCAGGGCATCGGCGGCGGATATTGTGACGGTATACAATCAGACGACAGGGCCGGCGCTGGATACGCTGTTCACGGATATGTACGGGAGCCTTGGAAGCCTGTCAACACTGCTGACCACCATCGGCAGCACGACCCCGACAGTGGATACTGCACTGGGTGGTATGAGTGATTCCATCAATTATTCGGTATCCGCGCTCAATTCGACCAGCGGACTGATCGACAGCGCCATCGGCAAGATTGACGGGTTTATCAATGAGATCGAATCTGCCACCAGCGGGGAACAGCTGCAGAAGCTGGTGGATCTGATCAGCAGGGATCCGGATCTGGTCGCTTCGTTCATGAGTGCGCCGGTTGAGGTAAACACCACCAGCCTTTATCCGATATCCAATTACGGTTCGGCCATGACGCCTTTCTATACCATCCTCTGCCTGTGGGTGGGGGCGCTTATCAACTGTGCGATTATGAAGGTCCATATCAAGGACGATGACGGGATTGAAGACCTGACGCCCAATCAGGGTTATTTCGGGCGCTACCTGCTGTTTATGTTTACAGGCATTATGCAGGCGCTTATTGTAACGCTGGGCGATCTTTATATATTGAAGATCCAGTGCCTGCAGCCGCTGCTGTTCGTT
Organism: Eubacteriaceae bacterium; assembly: GCA_050945075.1. Taxonomy (GTDB): domain Bacteria; phylum Bacillota; class Clostridia; order Eubacteriales; family Eubacteriaceae; genus UBA7485. The sequence goes on from JBMNSG010000078.1 coordinate 8,126, forward strand.
CTGGCGGGAGCTCTGGTCAGCATTGTTTTCACCAACCAGGTCTACACGCTGGTCGTTTCTTTCGGAAACGTGGGCAAGGCGATCGCGGTGGTATTGCTGGTCATTCAGGTTGCAGGAGCTGGCGGGACCTTCCCGATTGAAACGCTGCCTCAGTTTTACCAGAATCTGTATCCGTGGTTCCCGTTCACTTACGGTATTAATGCCATGCGTGAATGTGTAGCCGGAATCTATCAGAATCACTATATAGTAGATCTGCTCAAGCTGATGTGTTTCATACCGGGTTCGCTGCTCCTGGGTCTGGTATTGAGAAAACCGATTATCCGGATGAATCATTATCTGGAAACAAAGCTGGAGGAAACCGATATAATCGGGTGATGAGATGGTCATCTGATGGCAGTCAGCACCGGGAGTATACGAATAAAATGATGTTTTTCCCGGACCGGTCGTGCCGGTCAGAGAATAAAGCCGGAAAATTGTACGGAGACGAGCGAATCCTGTACAGTCTTCCGGCTCTTTTTATCTGGAGGAACAGAAACATGAATTATCGTTGCTGAAAAGCTTGACAATAATTTAACATAATGGTTAGATAGTAAATAAAGAAATTTAGCGTTTCAGGAGGCTTTATGCTTTTTTACTGCAGTGATTCGACCGATCCATTTTACAACCTGGCACTGGAGGAATATGCATTCCGCAATCTGATTTCAGATCAGGAGATATTTCTGCTCTGGCAGAACAACAATACGATTGTTATTGGCCGGAATCAGAATGCCGATGCGGAAATAAACCGGGATTTTGTCCGGGACAATCATGTTAACGTGGTTCGCAGAATCACCGGCGGCGGTGCCGTCTATCATGATATGGGCAATCTGAATTTCAGTTTTATCCGTAATGCAAAGAGGAACGAAGACATCGATTTTTCTTCATTCACGGCTCCGGTAATCGAAGCACTTTCGAAACTCGGCCTGAGAGCTGAGCTTTCGGGGCGGAATGACCTTACAATTGACGGGAAGAAATTTTCAGGAAATGCGCAGGTTATCAGCGGCGGCAGAATTCTTCATCACGGCACGCTGCTGTATGATTCCAACCTGGGCTTTATTCAGCAGGCGCTGAATGTCCGCGAAGATAAATTCAAGGGCAAAGGGGTCAGCTCGGTCCGCAGCCGTGTTACCAATATAGCCGACTGTCTGCGCGGGCAGGCTCCGGAACGGGAAGTACCGGATATGTCTGGTTTCCGTTCAATTCTGCTGGAAAGTATAGCTGAACGAAAGGATTCACAGCCTCTCGTTTTTTCCGAGGCCCAGACAAGCGAAATCCACGAGCTCAGAGACAGCAAATATGCTACCTGGGACTGGACGTGGGGGAAAAGCCCGGCATACACGACAGAAAAATACCGGAAATATCCGTTTGGATCTGTACAGATTCTGCTGAATGTGGGCAGCGGGAAAATCGCGGATATCGAAATTCGCGGTGACTTTTTCGGCAGGGAAGAAATCGCCGGACTCGAGGACAAGCTCAGGGGCTTCCGCCTTGAAGCCGGAAACCTGAACCGGATCCTGTCGGAAATTGAGGTCGGTGATTATATTACCGGAATGAACCGGGCAGATCTGGCCGGCCTGCTGCTTTCCTGATCATCGGGGGATATTATGCTGCTTGAAAAAGAACGGAAAGATGTGGTGCGTTACTGTCGTATGCTCATTGAGCATGGTCTGACGAAAGGGACCGGTGGAAACATCAGTATTCTGAACGCGGAAAGAGGTCTGTTTGCCATCAGCCCCAGCGGGATCGATTATTTTGAAACCGAGCCTGAGGATGTAGTAGTCATGGATCTTGACGGAAAGATCGTAGACGGGAACCGTAAGCCTTCGAGTGAACATGAGCTTCACCGCATTTTCTACGCAAACCGCGGGGATATCGGCGCTGTCGTGCACACGCATTCGGTTTACAGTACGGTTCTGGGCACCTTGCGCGAGGGACTGCCGGCATCGAGTTATCTGGTCGCTTTTGCGGGCCCTGATGTACGCTGTGCGGAGTATGCTTCCTACGGTTCACCGGAACTGGCCCGGAATGCTTTTGAAAGTATGAGGGACCGTAAAGCCGTAATTCTGGCTAATCATGGCCTGGTGGCTGGAGGTCCGGATATCCTCAATGCTTTTAATATTGCAGAACAGATTGAAGGATGTGCGGAAGTTTATGTCAAAGCCCGTTCAATCGGAAAACCTGTGATTCTGGACGAGGCGGAAATGAACCGCATGGTCGACAGTTTCAG
>JBMNSG010000079.1:0-10254 GCA_050945075.1 Eubacteriaceae bacterium
AGATAAAGATAATAAAAGATGGCGAGATACGACGAATTGCCTTTGTATAAAGCGAGCTACGATCTATTTCTGGAAATATTCAAGTTTGTCAAGGAATTTGACAGGGAATACAAATATACTATAGGGGAATCTCTTAAAAAAGAGACGCTGGAGTTGACAATGTTAATATACAGGGCCAACATCAGGAAAGATAAAACGACGATAATGGAAGAAGCTAGAGAAAAAGTAGAGATTGTCCGTTTAATAATTCGTCTTACTAAGGATTTGCACCAGATAAATATTAAAAAGTTTGTTTCTCTTAATAAAAGAATAGAGAATGTTTCAAGGCAATTAACAGGATGGCAAAGGTCGCTTAAGAATTGATTCGCCGGAATTGTCCACAGCCATGGTTTGGACAAGTGTGCGTTTTCAAATCCGACAGCCTTCTCACTGGATTTAGACCGATTTAATATAGTGAGGAATTGCGTCAAAGCGCATTTATGGGAGCTGAAAATGCTTTCACGAAAAATTTAATGGCTGTTTTTGTTTGCTGGCTCTCCGGGAACCGCAATACCGATGGCTCTTTCAACAATCTCGGTTCCAACGCGAACTTCTGGTCTTCTTCTGAGCCCTCTTCAGCTAATGCGTGGAGACGGAACCTGAATTCCTCAGAGACTGGGGTAAATCGGAATGCCAATAATAAGGGGAACGGGTTTTCCGTTCGCTGCTTTGGGGATTTGAATCGTTCGTCCGCTGATAGATTAAAATTAGCGGACGATTCGTTTAACAATGCAACAAACCTTTCAATTTAACAAAAGAACAAGTCGCGATGAGATCTTAGAAGATCTTTTTGCGGCTTATTTTGACGCCCGCAAGAATAAAAGAAATACGATAAACGCTTTAGCTTTTGAAAGAAATTTTGAAGTAAAGATATTTCATCTTTTTGATGAAATAATGACACGAAGCTACAAACCAAAGCCCGGGATTTGTTTTATTGTTGATAAACCGGTGAAACGGGAAATATTCGCTGCTGACTTTCGGGACAGAGTCATTCATCATTTTATCTATAACTATATATATCCTGTTTTTGAAAAAGTGTTGATTTGGGATACTTACAGCTGCCGCAAAGGAAAGGGGGTTCACTATGGTATTAAAAGAGCAAATCATTTTATACGTTCCTGTTCGCAAAACTACAAAAAAGACTGTTATATTTTGAAGCTGGATATAAAGTCATATTTTATGTCAATGAGAAGGGACATTCTTTACAAGATAGTTGAGAAGGAGCTTATAGCAAGGAAAGAAAAAATAGGATTTGACCTGCCTCTAGTGCTATATCTTGTTAAAGAAACGATTTTCAACGATCCAACAGTTAATTGTTTTATCAAGGGAACTAGGAAAGATTGGGAGGGTCTTCCACCAAGCAAAAGTCTTTTTAATGCAAAACACTGTTGTGGTTTGCCGATAGGAAATTTAACGTCACAATTATTTGGAAATACATATCTCAATGATTTTGACCATTTTATAAAGCGTAATTTAAAACTAAAATATTACGGACGCTATGTAGACGATCTTATTATTATAAACGAGGATAGTAATTATTTGAAAAAAGTGATACCCGAAATCAGAAACTATTTAAAAAGGGAACTCCACTTAGAACTCCATCCCAATAAGATATTTTTGCAGCATTTTTCAAAGGGCGTGAAATATTTAGGGGCAGTAATTAAACCTTACAGAATCTATATTTCCAATGAAACTAAAGGAAATTTTTATAGTTTTTTAAATAAACATAGGAGGGAAGCAGGGATAATCTTAAATACTGAAGAAGAGAAGAAACATAAATTTCAAAGCACGGTTAATTCCTATCTTGGTATTATGAGTCATTTCTCCACATTCAGGATAAGAAGAAAGATCATCCAGAGTTTTTTAGCCAATCAGAACTCTTTTTGCGTAAGCAGTGAATTTTTAAGGATAATCAAAAATCAAGCTAAGGACACCTCACATTAATATATTGCATAATATTTGAAACTACCTGAAGGGTTATAGAGAAAAAGGGCTAAGAAAATCAATAATGCGCTGTTGATAAACTGGTTGAGGTTCTCTTTCTTTACGCTCCCAGCGGGCCAGGGTGCTTTGATCAACAGACAACCTATGGGCTAACTCCTTCTGGGTTATTCCAGCAAGACGGCGACAATGAACTATCCTTTCTCCCAATGTTTTTGGCTTTTTATTAGAAGGAACGTAGCCAAGAAATTTTATTATTTCAGGCATACAATACAAGTTAGGGGATGAACGGTTATTTTCCCAGTTGTAGACTGTAGCCTTATCAACCCCAATAAGCAGAGCCACACTTTTCTGAAGGAGGTTTAAATCAAGCCGTTTTTTCCTAATATGATCACCCACAGTCCTCAGTTCCCGGGGATAGGCTGGGGAGGGCGGTTTTTGCCCCTTCAGTGTTATATGGCAAAAAGGCAACGCAGGTATGAGGTTGCGTTGCCCAGTTGCCATCAATTCTGGGGAGGGGGGTAGGTAGCAGAGGTTGATGGTAACATCTCCTTTACCTATGGTGACCTTTTCAGTGATACTTTCAACGATGTTTCGTTTTTCTTCAGTTGTAAGACTACTCCAACTTGAATAGAGATCCCTAGCCTCATTAAGGATCTCATCCTTTGAAAGATACTGGATCTTCAGGAAATCGATCTCCCCTTGAAGCTCGGGTATCTGATCAGCGATCTGTCCTACCCTTTCTTCCAGCGGCTTGTAACGGGAGCCAAATCCTTCAGATGTAATCTGGTCTTCAAGATAGAGCCGGTAGGTCTTGTCCATATCCTGTTTGACTTTTCGTTCTTCTTCAATCAAGGTTGTAAGTAGTTCTTCTTTGTCTTTGATAACCTGATCTGCTTTTTTAAGATAGTCGCTTATTTCTGAAGATGAGAAAAAGAAACTTTTTAATTGATGATGGAAAACCTCTTCCAGATCAGTTTCGCCGATCTTGTTTCGGCACTTGTAGCAAGTGTATTTGGGAGAATTTGATGGGACGTACATCTTGTTGCCGCAATGGCAATAGGTTATTCCGCTGAAAAGATGGACGGTTCTTCTAGAAGGACTTTTTCTCGAAATCCTCTGTTTTTCTAAGACGGCGTTACACTGGTTCCACAATTCTTCGGAAACAACCGGTTCTACCCTGATCTCAATCCACTCTTCTTTGGGCTTTAAGACCCATCTTTTATTGTCTCCCAGACTTTTAGTGTAGTTGGCCCGACGGATACCTTTGGCAGTTGGATCCTGTAGGAGTCGGTCTATGGTAGTGTCTGAAAACTTGATGCCTCTTCTGGTCCGGTAACCTCTTTCATTTAAGATGCTGGCTACAGTTTTCTTGCGGCGATGTTCTAGATAAAGTTCATAGATCAATTTTCGCACTGGAGCTTCGGTGGGATCAGGAATCATTTTCTGGTTCTCCCAGCGATAGCCAAATGGAGCCTGGCCGCCTAAAGGTTTGCCTAGTTTTGCCCTGATGGGAACAGAGGCAGCCACCCTTTCAGCTATTTCTTCCCTTTCCCATTGAGCCATAGCAGCAATCATGGTGTAAAAGAGCCTGCCTGCAGGCGTTGATGTATCGATGGATTCTTGAAGAGAAACCAAATCGGCATTGTTTTCTCTAAAGATCTCGGCAAATTCAAGGAGCTCTTTGGTGTTACGCGCAAGCCGGGCAAGCTTGGAGAAGATAAGCCCGGTAATATGCCCACTTCGAATATCTTGAAGCATTCGCTGAGCCTCAGGGTGATTTATCACTGACTTTCCTGATACCGCCTCAAGATGATAAACCTCTTTTATCTGCCATGATTTTGATTCGGCATAATAGCGGGCGCGTTTTTCATGATGTTCCGGACTCTCGCCCTTAGCCTGGTCCTCTGTTGATACCCGTATCCATATCCCGACCATCTTTACTCTCTCCATTTACCTCACCTGCCCTTGAATCCCAATTCAAAAAGGTTTTGTTACTAAGATACGAGCCTATTCCAAAATACACCTAACAACAAAAAATATTTTAAGCTTTTGAAGCATTACTTTTTGTCAATTCTATCCTCTCAATACTATTTGGATCTATATCTTCGTTAGCTTCAAGCAGTAATAGATTAGAGTTTAAAACTACCCTTTTTTTAAGTATATTTCCACCTTTTAGCGTAATATCAACAACTTGGTATCCCATTCCGTTCTCTGGCAGGGTTATAAGATGCTGAACGTGTTCTTCTTTAAGTTGTAACTTCTTCATGGTGCTAAAACCCCGTAAGGTGTTTTTTTATAGTAGGTATTTTCGGAAGTACCATATTTGAAAAATGTTTCAATGCCTCCTCCATCATGTCCAAACAATGGCTGCACTATTCCTCTTTGAACTATATCACTTTTATTTGGCCGAACGTAGAAGGCCCATTTGACATTTTCATCATTTGGCAATGCGTATCTGTCGATAGGATCATCATCGTCTTTTACACATACATAATAGTCATTATACGTAGTTGTGTATGTTCCACGGACAAGTTTCTTTTTAACAAAGTCGATTCTTCGGTCATTTTCATATGCAGATAACCTTACAAAAACTTCTTTGCCATCAGTATTAACTTCTTCCTCTTTGTTGTCAGCAGCCCCCTTACCATTTGGATATCTATGTTTATCTCTTCTTTTGGCTTCATTCAAAGTGCGCAATTCGGTGATTTTATTGCGTGGAACTAAAGAAATAGTGTCTTTAACAAAGTATATAACTTGAGCCTCATTTAAAATTCTAGAGTACTTTTCAGTTTTTGTTCGTTGTTTGAATTCCTTGACCTTATCAAATTCAACAATAAGTTCAGAGTTATAAACTATAAATTTTTCTTTAAAGCGCTTGTTTTGCCTATGTCCTTCAATTACCTGGTACCCCATCCCGGTTTCATCAAGATGTAAAAATTGTTCGTAACGTGATGTTTTAAAAAACATTTTAGGGCCTCCATAGAGGTATTTTAAAAAAGCGGGTCTTTTTCAGATATTTACCTTTTCCAGGTTGTGATACTTGTGGAAATGTTGATCCTTTCCCCTGTACGGGGATTTCTTTCTTAACGACTCTTTCTTTTTCTTGTCAAAAAAGCTCCAAATCCTACCAACTGAACCTTGTCACCATCAGCAAGTTTCGCAAAGCGTTTCAATAAAAGCAATAATGAATTCTGATGCCTGTTTTTCGGTAACACCTGCTTTTTTTGGCAACAGTGTCTGTCAACTCTTTTCTTCCCGAGGTCAAAAGGCTATCACCCCCCTTATTGATTATTTTGAATAATCAGTTCGACAAAGAAGTGTTAATTCCTCTATTATTTAGCAATAAAGCTTATAAATAGTACTTGGGAGCCCGGTGGCTGCTATTCCGTTCCTGACTCCCAGCACTATTATAATTTATGTTTTTAAGTCTAAAACTTTTTATTTTACCAGTGCCATGTTGGATAGATCAAGGATTTCGCCATACCAACTAGCGTCTTTTATATTAATAACAATTTTAAGAACCAACACCCCTTTTATATCAATAGCCAATGGTAAAGGTTTTGGTTGCTCCTTTTTTAGATCCACAGAAGTAAGGAATTTATCATCACCATAGAAAGAAACAACAAGCGATTCGTAATTTCTAGAGGAGCTGTCATCCAAACCTGCCAGCCCAGTTAGAAGGGAATATTTTGCATCCAGGTTAAATAAAAGTTCAGTTTGCCTATCATAATGACCAGCATCAATCCGGATGCCATTATAATAGCGTTTACCGTCCATGATCATGTTGGCTGCATCGTCATATTTAATGCCTAGGAGGTTTTCTGTATGGAAAGGCTTCAATTCTGAAAGGAAGACCTTCCCCGGTGCCTCGCCGATCAACACCGTAAAGTTGGCACCATCCCATTCCACGTCATAGCCCAGCGCTTCTGATACTACCCGCAGAGGGACATAGGTGCGTCCCTGGTAGATAAAAGGCTCATTTTCAGCCGTTACAGGAACATCCACACTCTGGACCTTAAGCTTGATGTTTCGGTAAATAACTTCAATCGTCTCTCTTCCGTCCCTAGCAAATAACATACCTGCGCCGCCGAAACTAATGGCCGCCACCAGCAGCAGTGCCAAAATGGTTTTTAACTTGTTTCGCATCAGGTTGAACCATCCTTTCTTGTTTTTTTAAAAATCATCCTGTTTTGCACCTAAACCTACCTAACTACTAGTTGCCATCTACAGTTCAATTAGATTTGTTTCACCTCCAATTTTTTACCCACGTCTGAAAGATGCTTCCTTGCGTAAAGAAAGCTTAGTGTCAGGGGAAAGTGTTTCGCTCAGATTTCGCTTATGGATTAGAATAACTAAAAGCCCGCGTATGACATCATCACGAAGTATATGATGATTGCAACCACTGCCATGATACCGCCAACGATCAGTCCCCATTTCAATTGTTGTTTCGTTTTCCACTTTTCATGGCTTTTCAACGCCTCTTCCATTTCTTTTTGTGATTTCAAGTCTGCCACGTTAAATACCCCCTTTCTGTTTTTAGTTATAACTAAACCTTTCTCAAGCCATAAACGCCTGCTTGCTAGGAGCAGGATCTTATTGCTCGTTAATACAATGACCCATTGTTTATAAGGGATACTAACTACGAAGCGCTCCTGGGGTTAAAATAATGACTAATTTTACAGCTTGTCTCTTAAAAAAAACAGCAAATACTGCTTCTTTTTTTGTTTCAAAACTTTTTTATAAGATTTCTGAACGGGGATCAATTATTTTTGGGATGTTACTCATAGTCTGTAGACTTATTGTATTCATCTTCTATTATTTAGTCAACCGCAAATTGTTTATAGGTGGAATGAATGAGTAAAAATGTTAAAGTGTTGTTTGGCAAACAGCTTCGGAAGGTTCGTATGGCTAAAGGGATTTCACAAGAAGAGTTGGCATTCCGCTCGGGTCTTCATAGAACATATGTTAGTTCAGTAGAACGGGGAGAGAGGAACATCTCCATAGTTAATATACAGAAACTTTCTGAGGCATTGGGGGTAGATATTTCAAATTTAATGCCTTAATGATCTATATGGTAAATACTGATGAACAAGGTCAATTGGCTAAATAATTGACCTTGTTTTTGTTTACTAAAATAACTGTAATATACAAAAAAGGAACTTTTTGTTTAACATGTTTAAAACAATGTGCAAAAAACCTAAGTAAAGGCTATGATATCCAAGCAAAGCAAAGAAAAAGAAAATTTTTAGAGTTGGCACAGATCTGTTATGACTTTGGTGCTCCTGAAGCTAAACAGAGGGATGTAAGGGCTTTAAGTGAGGCTGGAGAAGAATTAGAAGTTGAAAAACTAACTATACTTACGTGGGATGAAGGGGGAGAAATCAAGTATAGGAAAGCAAAGATACGACTTATCCCGCTATGGAAACAGCTCTTAGATGGATAAAGAATAGATATGCTCCCTTTCAATCTATATTAATCCCTTTGTTTTGGACGGAATAGCGTTTCCTTGAAAACTTAATTATTTTCTCTTTATTCCCCTGAGGTTCAAATTTATAGAAAGCCGGTAAGGTCATAGCTGAGAATGGTTGTGACTGTTTGCCGTCTATCGCTAGCTTCAGACAGATATGATACTTTTCACGTGCTATCAGATCCTGCCGTTCAAATTTAGGATAGAATTCATCTTCCAAAATTTTTCCGTTTTCTGGTCCTACAGGAAAGACGATTATTGTTCCTACATTTCCTAAAATCGCTTGCCTTAAACCCTCATCAAGCTGCCCCATATACTGGTGTGCTATTGTCAAGCACAGACGGTATTTCCGAGCTTCGGAGAGAATCTCCTCAAAGGTGTCTTTGGCAACAAACTCCTGGAATTCATCCACATAGAGATAGAAGTCTTTTCTCTCATTTTCTATAATATCGGCACGGCTCATTGCGGCAAGCTGTATTTTAGCAACCATCAAAGAGCCAAGAAAAGAGGAGACGTCCTCACCGATTCTGCCTTTTGACAGGTTAACAAGGAGAATTTTACCTTCGTCAATGGCTTTTCTGAAGTTTATCTTACTTTGATTCTGACTTACGATGTTTCTTACCATCGGAACGGTTAAAAAGGCTCCCAGTTTATTTTGAATTGGAGCTAGGGCCTCCCCCTTGTTCTGATATTGATATTTGGAGAATTCGTTCTGCCAGAAAGACCTGACAACCGGGTCTTTTATTTTTTCAACCACAGTTTTTCTATACCTCCAGTCTGAAAGCAGGGCATAGACATCAGCCAAAGTTTTTTTCTCAGGCTGATCAAGGAGAGCAAAAATGGAATTTCTTAGAATGTGCTCCTGCCGATGTTGCCAGTGATCTTGGTAGATCTTTTTAAAAACAGAGATCAGGCTTGAGACAAGTAGATGCCTACTCTGAATTTCGCCCTCAGCAAGAATATTTAATGGGATAGGGTAGGCGAGATCTGCCGGGTTAAAGTAGATGACATCTTTTAGTCGGAAGGCTGGAATGTAGTCAAGAAGGGTTTCCACCGCATCGCCGTGAGGATCGATAAAACAGACTCCCTCATTAGCGTAGATGTCATTTAGAATCATATTCAAGATAAGAGTAGTCTTTCCCATGCCGGTCCTTCCCAGGATATGCATATGAAGCCTACGATCGCCCCGCTTTATTCCAAAGCGTTTTAATTCGTTTCTATAATCGGTTTGGGCAAAGATATTTATTTCAGACATGACTTAATGATAATTCTTCACTTTCCTTAATTAAAGTGAGGCAAAGATGTCTTCTTAGGCAATTTTGCCCTTCTTGTTTGCCCTATTGATCATGATAATTTTAAAACAGTACTTTGAAAAATTAAGGAAGGAGGAGAGCCAAAATGGATGAAGCCAGGGCAAGTTGGAACACGCTTTACCATTCAAAAGAGGGTTTTGAGTGCCAGATAACTATCAGGGATGATGATGAGACAAGTGTTGCTGAGCGGGCTAAAAAGCTGATGCTTTCTTTAATCAAGTCCGGAGCCATACCCTTGAAGCGCTGGAAGAATAATGATTTGAACAATAGCAAAGTAAAGGAAGAGACAAATCATAAAAAGCCTGAAAAGACTTACATTGACGCGAAAGGCGTCCGGCGCTGTAACATAAGGCTTAAAAATGGTGAATTATGCGGCTATCCTGTAACTGAGCGTCAGGGCAGATACGGATTCTTCTGGAGCTGTCCAAATTACAGGGATCACGCTGTCTAACCATTTGCCCTAAAACCTAAAGGGCTGGCTTTTTAGCTTAACACTAAAGGGCCAGCTCAAATTTTTTCCAGATAAGGAGGAGAAAAATGATAAAAGGATTTTTATGCCCGGAGGGAAAAGGGAAGCTGCTTTTCAAGCAGTGCTTAGAGTGCGCTGCCAGTCAAGAAAACAGCTGCCAGTTTGATTATCCTATTCTCAAGAGTATGCAACTTAATCTAAGAATGGATGATGGCATTTCGGTAACGTCGCTTTTAAATTGTTTAAGAAAAGTAGTTCTTCAGACCAAATACGATGTTTATCTTGACCCTAAACAGCTCTATTTCGCTTTTCGCGGTCAGCTCTTTCATACAGTGATCGCCCAGGCCCAGGGTGACGGAGCGGTTGCTGAGCAGAAGTTCAAACGAACGGTAGCCGGGATAACTCTTTCCGGGCATCCGGATGTTATCTGGCCTAAACAGAAAAAGCTCATTGACTACAAGAGCACCAAATGGATTCCAAAAGGTAATAAACCTTACAGCGGTCACGACACCCAAGTAAACCTTTACCGCTACTTGGTAGCGCCACAATACAAGATAGATCATCTCGAAATTGTCTATTTTGACATGAGCGAAGTCAAGCGGATCAGGGTGCCTGTCATGAGCACACCTTCTCTTGTAGGATGGCTTGTGCCCAGGTTAAAAAAGTTGAAGATAGCTTTAGACGGTGGAAAGCTTCCTGAAAGGGCCGGCAGTGATGGTGTTTGGCAGTGCAATGGTTACTGTCCGTTCACTGAGTTCTGCTGGCCCAAAGGAGTTCCTGCAGCGTCAGAGCTCAAAAAGAAGGAAGACGCAAAAACCGATGCTGTCCTGAAGGCTTTGGGGAGGAGGTCAAGGAGGTGAAGAAACAGTGGCAGCCAAAGATACTAGGACAATAACTCAGATACTTTTTTCAAGGAAAAGGGAGATAGATATCTTTCCCAAACTTCACGGCGGTCAGGAGATCAGGTATCCGGCCAGGCGCAATCCCAAGCCTAGCGGTTACCTTTCGGCGATGCTTTGCAA
>JBMNSG010000080.1:0-10197 GCA_050945075.1 Eubacteriaceae bacterium
ATCCGCAGCTTCGGTTCCACTGACCGCGGCATCTCCCTGAGCGTACACGCGGAACACAAACTGTTTTTCTATTCAGGCGATCTGAACTGGTGGGACTGGGATACCCGTAAGCGCCCCCATATCGATCCCAATGCCGAAGAACGCGACTACAAGCACGAAATAGACAAGATCAGACGCAGTCTCCACCGCTCACCCGATGTTGCTTTTGTTCCTGTAGATCCGCGTCTGGACGATGGTGAACTCAAAGCGGCACTCTGGTTCATTAAAGAACTGCATCCGAAGGTTCTGGTACCCATGCATTTCTGGGACGATTTCGACGTAATCCACCGCCTGAAAAAAGCCACGCACGATTCAGGGACGGAAATTCCGGTATTCACCCACAGAGATGAAGTGGTCCTGGATCAGAAGGACTGAGAAACACAGCAAAAATACCGGCCTGAAACTGAAAACTATAAACCCGGAGAATGAAACAGGAATCTCGTTTTAAAATCAGACTCCGGGGAAAAATGAAGCATAAAAAAGGACTGGCAGATTTTATTCACTGCCGGTCCGATCTTCTCATTGCGCATGTCTGTACGATTATTCTTCTTTCCTGCAATCACTCACCATTTTGATTATTACCATATTTTTAGCTGTCCAGCCTGTTCTCAGATAAAACTCTTTCTTAACTGGAGATTTCTTTCTCTTGATATTGTCATTCAAATAATGGGAAAATATAATAAATACTTTAAAATCTTTCAGAAGCATTGAAAGTAACCGAGCCATCGAAATGCAAGAAATCAAAAAAGGAGCTTTTAATGTAAATGGCCTCATACAGCAACCTGGACATCCTCGAAGAAATCAGGCGTCAACAATATAAAAATAAAAAGAAGCCCAAAATACTGGTCGAACTCAGAAGATACTTTGCGCCCGGCCCTTCTATCTGTAATGCTACTTTAAACAGTGCAGCTAAACTTGCGGATGAATTCTCAATATCCGACTTGAGACAATTGGATGCAGATTACACACCCGTGGATTATGTAAATTATTTCTGCGTGCAATCGCAGACTCTGAAACCAGACGGTACGATCAGTATTCATTTTGACTCATACCTTTCTCTGACAGACGCTGCTGAATGCAAAAAACGGCTATTTGAACAGTATCTTGACGAAAAAAAGCTGAGTGTTTCCGGAAATGATTCCTCTGTTTCCATTACCGATTCCGGCATTATTTCTTCCTGTTTTTTAACAGATGAATACTTTTATTCACAGATTCAGAAATTTGATGTGACTCTTTCAGATTTTAATGACCTGAATCTTATAGCTGCCTTCGTAATGCCGGGACAGAATATTACAGAACCGCTTATTCGTTTCGACAGTCGTCTTTTTAATTCGAAACAGCTGCAGCAGGAACTGAAAACCCAGTCATATAATGAAATGTATGCATCCAGCGGTTTTTACCATGCAGACTATCAGTTATTAGGAACCGATCAGTACCCGGTTCTCATTACCTGTCCCTATGATCCGAATGGCTCTATTGACCTCGAACATCGTTCATCTCATGAGTACCTGGACGAACTATACGCCCAGGCTCACACGAAAGCCATACATGAATTCAAAAAAATTCTTGAACCGGCCAAACTCCTGGCAGAAGCAGAAAGCACCAGAATATGGAACGCCGGAAGAGGATTGTTTATTCTGGAACAAACTGATGAAAACGGGATGCTCTTCTTTGATTACCTGAGTCCGAACCAGGCCAGAGCCATTATGATACAAAACGGGATGCAAACCATACAGGAAAATCTTTTATAAATATGTCTGAAAATTTATGTTTGTGGAAACAGAAATCTTGAATTGAACCGGATTTCTGTTTCCACTTTTTTTGTGTATGATAACACGCTTTCTCTATATTTTTCCTTTTATCTGTTTTTTCAGCCATCGTTCCTTTCCTTCAGTTTTTAAAGAATCTACTCCTGAAGTCAGTTATTTATTATGAAGTCAGTTATTTATATTGTTTTTTTTTGAATTAATGTGTAACATCTATTATGTAATTTGTGTAATTAATTATATTATTTTATTTATTTTATATTACACATCACTATCTGATAATAACTGTTATTCCAAATCAGGAAACAGTTATGTAATCAGATCTCCGGAACCCGGACATTAGTTCGCTGTCATTTAAAAGAGAGAAGGAAAATGAGAGAAAACAAAAGAAATAACCTGAAAGTGATCCTGATTAACGGGAGCCCGCATGAACGCGGCAATACAGCTCATGCACTCAGCGACATTGCAGAAGTGCTGCATGAGGAAGAAATTGAAACGACAGTTTTCTGGGTGGGTTCACAATTGGTACACGGCTGTATTGACTGCAGCCGCTGCCACGACAATCATCGCTGTGTGTTTAATGAAGACATCACCAACAGCGTTCTGGATGAAATTGAAAAATCAGACGGTCTGATTATCGGGTCACCAACCTATTTCGGCAACGCCAGCGGCACGCTTCGATGTATTCTGGACCGTATGTTTCATGCTGGCAACCGTTTTGCTCATAAACCGGCTGCGGCTATTACTGTGTCCAGACGTGCCGGAAATGTTTGTGCTCTGTACGAAATCTATAGATATTTCACTGTTTCTGAAATGCCTATCGTCACATCAACTAACTGGCCTGTGGAATTCGGAAATAAGCCCGGTGAAACAGAACAGGATCTTGAGGGAATTTTTACAGAGAAACGGCTGGCTGCCAACATGGCATGGCTGGTCAAGTGTATTTAACAGAGCAAAGAAAAAGGCCTCACACCACCTGAACGCACCATCAGAAAACCCGAGACCAGTTTCATCCGGAATATTGGCTGAAAATCTTAGTTTCTCTACCTGTCCTCTTCCACAGCTTCGTATGGTAGCTCTTGTATTTTAGTTATTCCCAGGCACAGAAAATGATTTATAAATAGAACCAGAAAAGCCGGAGCATACAACTCGCTCCGGCTTTTCTGGTTTACTCTTCATTCAACGCTTCTACTTTAAACTTCACGTTAGCCAGCATCAGTTCATCTCCAGGTTCCAGTTTGATCTGACGTCCCAGCCCAATCCGCCTGCCATTCAGATACGTCCCGTTCTGACTGCCCGCATCTTCCAGAAAATATTCTGCTCCTATTCGGGTAATGGTACAATGTCTGCCTGATACATAGCTGTTGGGTTCATTATTCTCCAGGACAATTCTCGATAATTTTTCATCTGTTCCGATTGTCTGCCAGCTGTTCAGTTTATGACACAATCCGTTTCCTGACAACATAAGCCGGATGGGTTCCTGGATCGTCTGTGATTCCGGCCACGGGGCAATATCCGCGTGACCGGAAGAATCCCTCCCGGATACTTTTCCTCCGGACTTTTTCATATGCTTAAACATACTTCTTGAGTTTCATAAAAATCCAGAAACCTGACAGACTCGCAATCGCGACAGCTGATGAAGTCACGGCAATTCCGATTCCTTTACCGGCCACATTCATTGGAGAATTTGAATAATCACTTGTCTGCTGTATCGCTTCCTTCACAACGTTCAGGTCGTATTCGAAGGTCCCTGTTTTATTTCCAACTGCATCTTCAGCACTCAAAACAATAGACTTCATACCCGGCGTAACTTTCACTTCTGTAGACGATACGTCTGCTTTTGTACTGAGCAGATTTTCCACTGTTCCGTTTTCGTTCACAGCTTCAAGTTGTGTAATCTTGTCCTTTTGTTCATCTCCCATCCAGATTGAATCAAGCTGAATGGAAATCACATCGCCTTCGTTTAACGTCGTTTGTTCGAGAGGCCTAATCTCGGAAAGCGTATTTTTAACAGAAACAATCGGCTTGGGAGCTG
Organism: Eubacteriaceae bacterium; assembly: GCA_050945075.1. Taxonomy (GTDB): domain Bacteria; phylum Bacillota; class Clostridia; order Eubacteriales; family Eubacteriaceae; genus UBA7485. The sequence continues at coordinate 3,841 of JBMNSG010000080.1, forward strand.
TTCCGTCAACATAAAAGGAATAATTAACTTTTTTAGACACATTGCTGGACATATCGGTTCCCAGAATCGAAGACTTGTCCAGACCTTCATCATTTATTTTTTCATCAAATCCGATGGTTCGTGTCGGGAACAGACTGAGAGGACTGGTAATCGTGCATTGGATGTCTTTAAGGTATAAATCCGTCACACTGAAAAAATCCGACAGTTTTACGCCGGTTTTGTAAACCGGTGTTTTGTCCAGATCGATATTCAGTGTTTCAATAAGCGGATCTGTCTTGTCAATGATCACATGACCCGTATCGATCACCGCACCGTTTCCAGCCAGATCGCTGGCACGGGCATAAAACGAGTATTCCTGTTCACTGGATAATGTCACTGTTTTGGTGAGCGTCGTTCCGTCAAGTATCCCGTCCTGAATCTCATCTTTCCCGTTTACAATAATCTGCGCATCATTTACATCCAGATTGGCATCACTGAAACTCGCTGTAAGATCCAGATCTTTATTCGAAAACAGTGACAGGACCGGAGTTAGTTTGACATTGGGGGATGTCCGGTCATAGATAATATCTGTCTTGTCAGTCAGGGCTGTTTGATTCCCAGCCGCATCTTCCAGAGAGTAGCTGAATGAGATCTCTCCCTCTGGCATTCCTTTTTCACTGGAAGCAATAGTATAAGCAGATGACGTTCCTCTGTCAGTAACAGATCTGGCAGCATTGCGGCCGTTAAAATCCGAACTGGTGAGTTCGGCTGTATGATTTGCAGTCACATCCGCTGTAAGCGTATCGCCGTTTTTCACGTAACCTGGTGTTTTACTCCATGTAGCTGTAACATTTGATGAAGCCTGCAGCGGCGCATAAAACAGCAGTGTGTGACTTTCCAGAGTAACTGGCGTGTTGCCTGCAACATCGGAAGCTGTTATTTCGTAGGTAATCTGCTGTTGATCTTCCCGTTCTCCGACCGTTTGTGCAACCGACAGCGTAGTTCCCTGAATCGATACATCCTCGCCAGCAAGGATGCCTTCAGCAGTTACTGTATGATTTGCTTCTGCAGACAGTGTGACCGAATCTCCGGATTTCAGGCAGGTATCCGGATTTTTTGAATTCGAACTCACAAAGCTTACATTACTCACTGTGATTGGCGCATAATATTGAACAGGCGCGTCAGAATATGAAGCCTGAATATTACCTGCATCATCGCTCAGAACAATATTGTAACCGATCATGCTTTGATCGGTACTGGCACCGTCTATCGTCTTCTGTGCTGAGATCTGTTCATCGCCTGATACTTCGACATCCTGATCTTCTATCTGAACAGATGTCACAGTCACCGGATGTTCCGTGTTTAGAGAAAGAGTCACCGTATCCCCGTTAATCGCATAAGCACCATTCGGATTTGAGCTGGTGAAAGTCAGATTCTGTGCCTGAATCGGGGCAAAGTAGCGTACAGGCGGCATAGCTGTGTTATAAATCTGAACAGGTTCATTCCCCGGAATTGAATCTCTGACAACAACCCGGAAGTCCACATCACTGTTATCCGGTAATCCGGAGATCGTGCAGCTGCCACTCCAGTCCAGTCCGTTTTCCGAGGTCATATTGATGGAAGCTCCTGCAATCTGCGTTTCGTCAATTGTAACTTTCCTGATCGCATGCAGAGAGATCGTGACGGTATCTCCATCCTTACACAATGTAACGCCCTCGTGTGTTCCGGAGTTGGAGGATGTAAAAGATGCTGTAATACCGTTTCCGTATTCAAGCTGAGCCATATACGTATAAACACTACTGACTGAACCCAAAGCTATACAATTCTCATTCTGGTCTGCAAGAGTCACTGCGGATAAATCTGCATCGATTTTATCGCCGTTTTTATAGATATCAGAATTTATAGTGGCAGAAGCTGTATAGGCACAATCTCCCGTCTGTATAAATGAAACGTTCTGCCCGCCTATTATTGCTTCACCGCTTACTGTGACATCCCGGTTTGTTTTAAAAGCAACTGAAACCGTATCTCCATTCACCACATAATTGTCATCCCGGCCGTTATTCATCGTAAGACTACTGACTTTAAGCGGATCAAGACATCTGAATGTCGTTCCCGGATCAGCGATTTCAACATGGCAGATATTACATTTATGCGTACCAGTCGAATAATGATTAACATAGGCCTTTACCTGATCGAAACTGACTTTGAGATTATCAGGATTCTGTATTTCCGTTAACTGACAGGATCCCGAATAAACGTAATTCCCGTTTGATCCGGATTCGCTTAACGGAATTGTTTTCCCATCTATCGTAATATCCCCTTCAAACACAATTCGTGTGGAAGAAGCAATACTTACCTGAATCGTATCTCCTGTAACGACGACACCTTCCTGAGCATTAGACGAGGTTACTACTGGATTGAGAATTACGGTCGTATCAGACGAACCCGCTGCAAAAACCGGTATACTCATGGTTATCACCAGGACGATAATAATGAGTAATGTACTGGCTGCTTTTTTCACCTTTTTTTCTCCTTTATAGTAATATCCGTATCCGAAGCCGGTCTCAGATCGTTCAGATTTTCATTCAGGTCTTTGCCTGTCTTTCCTTCTTCGAGCCATGCTGTTCGTTTTTGTCTGTTTTCATTCTTTAACCGGGCTGTTGTCCCCGGACTGGAACGCTGAACCCTTTCAATAGTCATCCGATTCAAATGCTGGACCGGGAAAAGCTCTTCCGTCTCTTCCTGCTCCATGTTTTTCAGCACAGATGTTTTTAAATTCAAAGCTCCTGAAAATTCACTGTCCGACTGATCGAGGTACGTTGTTTTTGTGCTTTCTGCCAGCGCTTCACCAAATCTTCTGGTAGACAGCTCAGCATTCATATTCGTTTTCTTTCCTGTTTTTTTCAATTCATTTGCTTTTCGTAATTCCCCGATTGTGGCAATCAGATGATAATAGTGAAAAATAAATAAAGTAACAACAATACTTACTCCAGTCAATGAACAAAGAGTATAAAAAACGATCTGTTTCATAATCCCATCTTTACCTTTAATGCATTCATCTGATTGAGCGTACCAGATGACAGACTGTCACCTTGAGACAAACGATTGTAATACTCGAGTGCTTCTGTAAAATCAGCTGTCCCCGCTGCGTCTTGTTCATCAATGCAAGCTGACGTCATACCCAGCAGGGCGCTCGTATTGTTGGCATCGACATCAAGAACGTTTTGAAAACACTGTTTTGCCAGAGTGTAACTTCCTTTTGCTGCCAGTATTTTGCCTTTTAAAACCATCGACTCCGTATTCAGAACCATATTATCCAGACTGGTGATCCAGGCACAGGCAGAATCAATCTGATCCTGCCCTCCGGTTTCCAGATAATTCTGATAATAAAGAGAAGCAATGGCCGTATGAAGTGGTACGGTCTTTCGGAAACTGAACGTTTCACTGGAGCTGTTTTGTGTTTCAATCTGTTCAATTCCACTCGCAGTCCGGTTCAGATCCAGATCAATCTGGTCCGGATCCAGCGTATAAAGCTGAATTACCGTATAATAGATATTAAGGCGTCCCTCCGGGTCAGTGCTGTCATCTTCCGCAATCTCAATCAAATCATTCACAGCTGACTGGATTTTATCTGTATCTGATTGCCCTGAAACGCTGTTTTCTGCAATCACTTCATACGCATCAATTTTTTTACGGGCAATTCCATTTTCTTTGTAATCAGATGTTTCTTTTAAAACTTGTATTATTTTCCGGGCATACTCACCATAAACGTTATCCTGTAGATTTATCGTCTCATCGAGCAGACTATTTAGAAATTTCAGATCACTTTTAAACTGATTCGGATTCGAAGACAATCTGATGGAATCCACAGCAATTTTAGATTGAGCCAGATAATCCGGATTATTTTCTGCCGGCAGGAGCATATCGAACATCTGTTCATAGGCGTCCAATACTGCTGGATTGATCGAAATAGCCTTGAGATAACTTTCCTTCGCCTGATCGATGTTTCCATTCTGCTTATATTTTTGCGCCTCTGTTACAGCCTCTGTATATTTCCCCTGTGTTTCGTTTGACCATGAAAAATAGCTGGCTATCGTCATTAATGCGAGACACACTGTAATAACAGCGAAAACTACACAGATGATAAACTTCTTTTTCTGCTTTTTCAGGTAATCTTCGTCAAACCGTTTTAACGCTTGTAAATCCGAATACAGCTCGTGAACTGTCTGATATCTTTCTTCAGGTTTATAAGCAGTTGCCTTACTGATAATAGATGTCATCCCCGGAGAAAGCTTATCGGACAGCCGGTTTGGTTGTTCCGGAAATCGATTGTAAATGGATTCACCAGTAAGCAATGAATAAAGTGTGGCACCGAGATCGTATATATCGGTTCTGTTATCAATGATTCGGCTGCCGTTTTTCCACTGCTCGGGAGCTGCAAATCCAGCTGTACCCAGAGGAGGCTGCTTAGAACGTTCTCCTTTTTTGAGAGCCTGTGCCAAACCAAAATCAAGAAGATGAGGCGCATTATTCTCATCAATCATGATGTTTTTGGGACTCAGATCACAATAGATTATTGGAATTTTCTGACCATGCAGGTAAGAAAGTATTTTACACAGAGTCATGCCCAGTGATACAGCCTCATTTTCAGTTAACAGCCCTTTCTCCGCAATACGGTTGTTCAGTGAATAACCACTTATGTAGTTTTCTATTACATAAATATATTCCGAATCTTCACAGGTAAAATGGATCATTGGAATGTTGGTGTGAGACAACTTGTCCAGCATTGTTACCTCTTGCCTGTACTGTTCCAATACCTCAGGAGATTTTTCCTTGCTGATACATTTCACTGCAAAGTTTTTCGTTAACTGACTGGTAATATCACGACACAGATATATATCGGCAGTTCCTCCCCTGGCTATAAATGATCCGATTTCATAACGTGTACCAATGACACGGCCTGTAAGCATCTTTTTCATATAATCGGTCAGTTCAGTCTCTGGATCCTGCCATCATTTTCTGATCAGTGCGGATCTGTCCATATCGAATAAACCAGCTTGTACACATGAATTTATGATTGTGTTTCATTCATTTCTCCTTCATACCTTTGTCACGTTTTATCAGAATTTACGAACATTAACTGCTTTTCATTTTTATTTTATAAAACACCTTCCATATATAAGCAAATTTTCACATATATTAAAGCACAACAGGCGTTCGCTATACATTCAAATTATGAGGAACGTTTCAGGCACAGACAAACCTATAATCTGAATCTGATCTGATAAATGGTATTGCGATCTGAATTATTCAGTATGTTTCTTTTGGAATAGATGTTATGTAAATATATTAACAATTATTTTCTCTGTCTGTTACATTTATTCAAAAAAAACTAAATATATCTGAATCATTATTTTTCTTCTCTATGAAACTTAGAGAAATAAAAAAGTTCTATAACAGTCAGCTGTAGTCTGATTGCATAGAACCTGGTGCCCGGAAATTTAAAACTCAGATTATTTAGGCTTTTTCTTTTGTTTTAGATAAATGAAAAGCGCGTAAACAGCACAACAAGATAAAAAACACAGTTCAGTAAAACCAGTTATCCATAAAATCTGGATAAACATGGCCGGTAAAAGAAAGATATAGAGCAGGATAAAAAAACAAGCCATACCTGTAGAAATACAAAAATAGCTGCGAGGATGCATGCATCGTCTGGTGATTCTATAGTCACAAAAGAAAACAATAGCTGCGAAAGCGGAAGACTCCAGCAGGATAATGATTATTCTGATAAAGATCATGTTGTACTCTGATTAATTTCTGCGAAAATTATTGTATCTCCCATTTATTTTTCGAGAATACAATGCGACCATTTCGTACAGGATTCATACTATAAAAAACACTAAATAACTTAATTATATATTACCAAATTTCAGGTAATTAATCAGGCTGACCTGATTTTATGTTAATTATTTATGTATCTGTCTGATTTTCGCTTCACGTTGTTTCTCATCCAGTTCTTCTCTGGAACACCCAGTCAAGCTTCAGTTCACTTTCATTATCTTTTTTATAAATATCAAAATATACAAATATTTATTCCCATGTAAACGCATCTATCTTTGTCTGTACAGTTATTTATATCTACTTTATTATCAAAGTAACGTTACATATACTTGTTTTGTCAATTATTTACTGTATAATTCATATAAAGAGTACTTAATTTATTCAGGTTTTGATTACACAACAGGGAATAGCTCCAAAATTGAAATTACCACTGACAATTTCATCTTTTCAAAACGAGGATATCACGCTGAATTATCAACACAAAAAGAATAATGCTGCCCGGACTCAAAATGAGAACAGGACAATATATCTGTTTAT
>JBMNSG010000081.1:0-10178 GCA_050945075.1 Eubacteriaceae bacterium
ATCCGAAAGTTTCCTGATTTTCAGCACATCGACAGGGAGAAAAGCAGCGCGGCCGGCCCGTGCCTGTTTGAGGGCATCAATCATCTTGCCGGCTGTACGTTCCCGGTCCACGACAATATTCTGAACCTTTCCGCCCAGAGCTGTCTGAATCGCACGTTCGTAGCGCGCCGGAATATGAATCAGTCTGGCCACGGGTCCGTATACACCCTGCACGCCCCGTTCTGCAGCCTGTTTCATGACAAATTTCACAGCCTGATTATAGGGGCTGTAGCTCTGGCGCAGATTTTCTTCATAGTCTATTTTTGATTCAGTCAGCTTAACGGCTGCCCGGCACTCCTGATAGGATTCATAGACAGTCGAAGCCTCTTCCCGCAGCGGTACTGCCTTTGCAGAAACGGTTTCCGCCTGTTTACGGGCCTGTTCAAGGGCTGTCTGCGTCCGGCTGTAAACAGACCGGATTTCCTGCTCGCGCTGGTCCGCATCCGTCAGCTGTGCCCGGGCCGCTGCCAGTCCTGATTCCGCCGTCTGAAGCTGGACCCTGAGCGCTGTTTCCTGCGTCTTCAGTTCCACCAGATGCTGGGTCAGTCTGTCCTTGCGTGCCCGTCCGCTTCTGCGGCCGGAAACACGTTCCTCCTGCAGCGAAAGCAGTTCTTCCAGCTCGCTCTCATACCGCAGCAGTTCTTCTTCAAGCTCCGCACCGGTCTTTTCAAGCTCTGTCCGGTGCCGGACGGATATCCGGCAGCCCTCTTCGATTGCTTTGAGATTTCCTGCTGCCTGTTCTGCAGCACTTTCTGTTTCCCTGATTTCTGTTTCCAGGCGCCTGCTGTCTGCCTGGGCATGTTCGTCATCCGCAGTGCAGCGTACCCGTGTCTGCTCCAGCTCCGAGACACGGCCGGTAAGAACGGATGCCTGTTCCTCGTCTGCTGTGTTCCCGTTTTTAAAGGTTCCGATTTCCTGTTTGATCTTCAGATACTTGCGGTCCTGTTCTTCCGCATGTTTCTGGGCGTCGAGCATCGAGAAGCGTGCCTGTTTGAGTTTTTCCTCAAGCTCTGCCGCTTCCTTTTCTCCGATTGACTGTTCCTGTGCAAAAAGCAGCAGGTCCACTGTCCGGAGCTGCTCATAGAGATCGAAATAAATCCTGGCTTTTTCCGCCTGGCCTTTCAGAGGCTTGAGCTGTTTTTCGATTTCCCCCAGAATATCCCGGAGTCTTTCAATGTTATCGCGGGTAGCAGCCAGCTTCTTTTCTGTTTCTGCTTTTCGGGATTTATAACCGGCTATTCCGGCAGCTTCTTCAACAATTGCCCGTAATTCCGCAGGACCGGCATTGACAATATTTTCGATGCCTCCCTGTGAAACCATTGAATAACCGTTTTTCCCCAGTCCGGTATCCCTGAAGCTGTCCTGAATATCACGGAGTCGTACACTTTTACCGTTAATCCGATATTGCGAATCCCCGCTTCGGAACAGTTTTCTCGATATAATCCGGTCCGCTTCACCGTCCTCTCCCGAAAGGACAAGGGTGACCTCGCAGGTGCCTTTCTGTCTGGCCTTGTCCGTTCCGGAGAAGATGATGTCGTCCATGCGGTGACTGCGCATGGATTTTGTGCTCTGTTCACCCAGAACAAAGCGGATCGCGTCTGTAATATTGCTTTTCCCGCTGCCGTTGGGCCCGACAATCGCCGAGACTCCCGGCGTAAAGTCAAGCTGAACGGGGGAAGCAAAGGATTTGAACCCGTTTATTCCAAGCTTTTTTAAATACATGGTTTTCCTGTTGTTTCTCTTTCCTGCATTATTCCGTTCCCGGCCTGACGGATCAGGAACGCCCGGCAGAATAAATTACCGGTTCTGTGTTTCCGTTTTTTCCTGTCTGAGCCAGGACTTGGCCGCTTCCTGTTCTGCTTCTTTCTTGGTCTTGCCGCTGCCGGTGCCGGCTTCACAGTTGTCGATAAGCAGTTCGGTATTGAATACGCGGTCATGATCCGGTCCTGTGGCATCCAGATCCCGGTATTCAATCGTATGACCCTGTTCTTTCTGAATCTGTTCCTGGAGCTCTGTCTTATAATCCTTGACCAGTTTTCCGGCTCTGGCAAGTTCAATGTTTTCCGCCAGTACTCTCAAAATGACTTCACTGACCGTCTTGTAATCAGAATCCAGAAATACAGCACCCATGACCGCCTCGAAGACATTGGCCAGATTGGAACGCCGGTTGCTGCCGCCGGTATTGCGTTCGCCTTTTCCCAGCCGCAGCTGTTCGCCCAGTCCCAGCTCCTGAGCCGCTAACGAGAGTGACTCGGTGCAGACGATGTTTGCACGCAGCTTGGTCATTTTTCCTTCTGCCAGACTAAAATTCCTGTACAGATATTCGCTGATTACCAGTTCCAGCACTGCATCTCCCAGAAATTCCAGACGTTCATTGTTTTCCCCGTGCTGGGACCAGGAGCTGTGCGTCAGTGCTGTGGTAAGAAGCCCTCTGTTTTTAAAACAGTATTTGATTTTTTCTTCAGTTTTGTTCATACGTTTCCTGCCTGTTTTCAGTTTAGCTGATATCAGTATAAATGAAAAAAAGCCCGCTCAGGGACTTTTTTATAGTTTATCCAGCGCATCGACAATATCGCCGACCGTTTTGATCTTTTCAAGTTCTTCATCCGGTATCTGTGTATCGAATTCGTCCTCAAAAGACATCACCATTTCAATGACACTGAGTGAATCCGCACCAAGATCCCCGATCAGACTCGCTTCGCGGACAACCTTTTCCGGCGCCACATCCAGTTCATCGACGATGATCTGTTTAACCTTGTCAAATTTATCCATTATGCTTCTATGCTCCCGCGTGAATTTTCAAGCTGCTGAGTGATCTTGGCAACAACATCGTTTTCCGAAAAGCGTATTGCCTGTCTGACTGCGTTCTTCACACTTTTTGCTTTACTGCTGCCGTGTGTTTTAATCACGCCGCCTTTAACACCCAGAAACGGGCTTCCGCCGTATTCTTCGGAATCGAACTGATTCTTAAAAGCCTTGAGATCGTCCTTAATCATCAGACCGCCGATCTTGCCTTTAAATGAACCCATCATCCGCGATTTAAGCTCGTGCATAATGAAGCTCATCAGACCTTCAGTAAGCTTGAGAACAATATTACCGGTAAAACCGTCTGTTACCAGAACATCGGCTTGTGCTGTCAGAAGATCCTTGGATTCAACGTTTCCGTAGAAATTCAGGCTGCTGTCTTTGAGAAGCTGATGGGCTTCCTTGACCACAATACTGCCTTTTTCTTCTTCGGTCCCGATGTTCAGGAGTCCTACTGACGGATTGGCGATTCCCATAACCGCTTCACAGTAGACCGTACCCAGCTCTGCATACTGCAACAGAAATTCGGGTTTGGTATCAGCGCTGGCGCCGACGTCCAGTGTAAACATTGAACGACCGCCCTGAGGAATGGAAACACCCAGTGCCGGCCGTTTAATGCCTCTGATTCTTCCGAGGATAAGCTGGGCACCGGCAAGCAGAGCACCAGTACTGCCTGCAGATATAAAGACATCTTCCGGATTTTCCTTGACGGCCCTCAGACCGACAACGATTGACGAATCCTTTTTGTGGCGGATGGCGCGTACCGGTTCTTCATTAAAACCGATCACGGTATCCGCATTGAGAATTTCAATCTGAAGATTCGCTGTATCGTAGCGATCCAGTGCATCTCTGACGGCTTTTTCCTGACCGACCAGTACGATCGGCACTTTATATTCCCTGGCGGCTTCTACCGCACCCTTGACAATTTCTCCAGGTGCGTTGTCTCCGCCCATGGCATCGATATAAATTTTCATGTCTGTTGTATCCCGGCCCTGACGGCCGGTTCCTGCCTTCCCGGTAAAAAGCCCCAGAATATGGAAAAAAACAGAGTCGAAACTCTGTTTAGTCCTGTTTGATTACTTCTGCGTCCTTGTATGTTCCGCAGGATCTGCATACGCGATGCGGAAGTTTGACTTCTCCGCATTTCGGACAAACACTCATTCCCGGAACGCTGAGCTTGTAATGTGTTCTTCTTTTATCTCGTCTTGCTTTAGACGTTTTTCTCTTCGGTACTGCCATCTGATAACACCTCCCTGACTGTATTTACAGCAGTGATTTTAAAGCCGCCATACGGGGATCAATATCCTCTTCGGCTTCACAGCTGCATGTTTCATAGTTTAAATTTGCCCCGCAGTGCTGACACAGGCCGAGACAGTCTTCCTTACAGAGGATTTTGCTCGGTTCGTTGATAAACAGACAGTCTTCGATAAACGGAAGCAGATCAAATTCTGTTTCACTGCTGTTTTCCGCCGTGTCTTCGAAATCATATTCCGCCTGAACCTCTACAGGATCCAGACACCGGGAACAAGGATAAATCATTGTACCCGATATTTCAAAAACAAGTTCATACAGCTTATCCGGAAGACGTCTGAGCGTCCCGGTGATCTTTAATCCGTCAGGTCCCGGAACACCCGTAAGTTCCCCGGAATCCGGCATGTCACCGGCATTGAGCTTCTTTTCGAAATCAAATCTTTTTTTCGCCTGATCTGAAATGTCTATTTTCATCTTTAAACTCCAAAAGGGCAATCCTAATTATAAAGAAATAATGTGGCCTCTGTCAAGAGTTTTCAACCTGAAAGAAGGGCCGGAACGGATTCCGACCCTGATTCCGGCTTACCGGACTGTTATTTCTTTTCCGTTAATGCCACAGTATCGCGGGCGATCATCAGTTCTTCATTGGTGGGAACAACCAGAACTTTGGTTCTGGAATCCGGTGTTGTGATGATCTGAGCCTTGCCGCGTTCTCTGTTCTTTTCCTTATCCAGTGTAATACCCAGATATTTCAAGCCGGAGCAGATCTTGGCACGGTCTGTTGCTGAATTTTCGCCAATGCCGCCGGTGAAAATAATAGCATCGACTCCGTCCATGGCTGCAACATAGGCACCGATGGTGGTGCGGACACGGTAGCAGAAAATATCCAGAGCCAGAATCGAACGCTTGTCGCCCTTGTTGGCAGCTTCTTCGATATCACGGAAGTCCGAGCTTACGCCGGATACGCCGAGAGCACCGGATTTATTGTTGATCATGTCGTTGACTTCATCAACGCTGTAGCCGTTCTTTTCCAGGTAAATCAGGATAGACGGATCGACATCACCGGAACGGGTACCCATTTCCACACCTGCAAGCGGTGTAAAGCCCATGGATGTATCGACAGACTTACCAAACTTAATGGCGTCAATGCTGGAACCGTTGCCCAGGTGGCAGGTAATCAGCTTGAGTTCCGACAGCGGTTTTCCGAGAATTTTTGCTGCTTCAATGGCTACAAAATGATGGGATGTTCCGTGGAACCCGTATTTGCGGATATGCTTGTCTGTGTATAATTCATACGGCAGAGAGTAAATATACGCGTAATCAGGCATGGTCTGATGGAAGGCAGTATCAAAGACTGCAACTTCCGGAACACCCGGCAGCAGTTCTTCCATCGCGCGGATCCCGATCAGGTTGGCCGGATTATGCAGCGGTGCCAGATCCGAAACTTCTTCCATCTGCTTGATCACATCATCGTCGATGACGACTGAAGACGCAAACTTTTCACCGCCGTGGACCGTTCTGTGTCCGACAGCATCAATTTCGTCGATCGAGTCGATAACGCCGACCTTCGGATCCACGATTTTTTTGATAATGATATCGAGGGCATCCTTATGGTCCTTGAGCGGTTCTTCGATGGTGATCTTTTCACCGCCCGCCGGCTGATAGGTAACATTGGAACCGTCAATCCCGATTCTTTCTGCAAGGCCTTTGGCCATAACCTTTTCTGTATCCATATCCAGAAGCTGATACTTCAGCGAGGAACTGCCGGCATTAATGACAAGTACTTTCATCTGATCTCCTTTGTACTGACTGTACGTTGTGGTTTTCTATATGTTCTTTTTATATAATAACAATTAAACCTGCAGCGGGCTGTGTAATTTTTGGCGAATCATGAGAAATCTGACGATGATCTGCCAAAACCCGGCAGAAATCCGTCAAAACGGCAGAGACTGCCTGAATTATTTTCAGCTGAAATGAGACTGACTGTCTTTTCTCATGCTGTCATTTTAAACAATTCCGGATTACGCCGGAATTGCAGAAACAGACCGGAAGTTTGCAGAATGGAAAGAAACAGGACTTCATCATGAAAACAGTCGGAATCGTGGCGGAATACAACCCTCTCCATACAGGGCACCGCTATCATATTGAAGAATCAAAAAACGTAACGGGAGCCGATGCTGCAATCGTCGTCATGAGCGGTGCCTGTGTACAGCGCGGCGGCTGGGCTTCGTTTGGCAAAAGCTTCCGGGCAGCCTGTGCGGTCCACGCCGGAGCCGATCTGGTTCTTGAGCTGCCTTATCCGTATTCCGGACAGAGCGCCGAGACCTTTGCCGACGGAGCTGTCAGGATTCTGACCCGGGCCGGGGCTGACACGCTCTGTTTCGGTTCCGAAGCAGGCAGTCTTTCCGGAATCACCGAGGCAGCTCAGATACTGGCAGAGGAGCCGGAATATTACCGGGAAGAGCTGAAAAACGGACTTTCCTCGGGACTTTCTTTCCCGGCTGCCAGAGAAAAAGCAGTCGCTGCTTTCTCGCCGGCGGCAGCAGCCGTCCTGGCCTCGCCCAATAACATTCTTGGTGTTGAATACCTCAAAGCCATTTTAAAGAACAAAAGCCGCGGATACCCGAGTGCCGGAAATAACGCTTCTGAAAACAGAGGACCAATGGAGGCTTTTACAATCCGGAGAATCGGCGCGGACTACCATCAGGGATCCCTGTCCGGAGCATTTGCCAGTGCCTCTGCCATCCGCAAGGCACTTGAAACCACAGATCATGTAAAACTGGACCAGGCAGCCGCCTTTCTCCCTTATCAGAAACTGAGCGCAGACGCCGGGGTCAGTGTACCGGAACTGATCCGCGGCAGCCTGATGGTTCCCGACACCCGGAACCAGTTTACAGCAGCCGCGTCACGCCTGCTGACGATGACTGAAGAAGAGCTGCTTGCGTATCCGGGAACAGGCGGCGGTCTCGCAGGCCGGCTGCTGCGCAGCGCCGGAAACAGCTCTGCAGGTATGGCGGGTATGCTGCAGAAAAATATCCGGGATTATGATCCCGGCCGCGGACTGGACGACCTGATCCGTGACGTCAAAACCCGTCAGCAGACCTGGACTGCCATTGAGCGCACCCTGACGGCACTGCTCATGAACGTTACCCGGGAACAGCTTGCAGTCTTCATGCAGCCGGACTATGTTCCGTATCTGCGGGTCCTGGCCATGAACAGAAAAGGCCGGGAAATCCTCAGGAACCTCAAGCAGCAGGAAGTTCCGGTAATCGGGACACCGAGTACCGGAACCGCATTGCTCACAGAGCCTCAAAAAGCCTGCTGGACGCTGGAAAGCAGAGCCTGCGACCTCCAGAGCCTGTTATGCAGAAAGCCGGTTCAGCCGCTTTACAGCAACGATTACGGATGCGGAAGCAATATGCGTACCGTGCCCCTGTATCTGGATGTCTGAACTTTAACTTCCCGATTATAATCTGAATTATAATAAAGAGTTCACTTAAACAATTCACAGTGAATCAAACAGTAAAACAGGAAAGGAAAACGCATGAATCAATACAAACAGAATCTGGCCCGGACCGCCGTTAAAATCGGCGTGAATCTTCAGAAGGGACAGGAACTCTTCATCAACAGTCCCATTGAAACAGCAGAATTTGCCCGTGAAATAGCAAAAGCCGGGTTCGAAGCTGGCGCTAAGGATGTCCACATCCATTACGGAGATGAGAACCTGGCCAAGCTGCGCTACAACAATGCCGCCAAAGAAACACTTATGTCCATCCCTGCATGGGTAGCCGGGCAGTATCAGGAAATCCTTGACAAAGACGCCTGTGTCATCTCTATTGCCGCTGCCGAACCGGGCCTGATGGCCAGTGTCGATCCTGAAAAAATCGCCGCCTGCACGAGAGCAAGGGAAGCAGTCTCGGATGTTTACAGCCGGGCAATGATGGCCAACAACAAACGGTGGTGCGTCATTTCCGCCCCTTCTGAAAAATGGGCTGCCAAAGTCTTTACCGATACCGCAGATCCCGCTCAGGCACAGGAACTGCTGTGGAGTGCCATTATCCGCGCCACTCACTGTGCCGAAAAGGACCCGGTCGCCTGCTGGCATGAACAGGACCAGGCATTCAAAACCCGTTCAGCTATTCTGAACAACAAGCAGTATAAAAAGCTGCATTACCGCAATTCGCTGGGAACTGATTTTACTGTGGGCATGCCGGAAAACCAGAACTGGAGCGGCGGCAGCGAATGTGCACAGGACGGAGTGGTCTTCTTCCCCAACCTGCCTACAGAAGAAATCTTCTGCGCACCGGACCGGATGACAGCAGAAGGAACACTGGTCAGCTCTTATCCGCTTATCTACAACGGCCAGACCATTGACGGTTTCCGCCTGACCTTTAAGGATGGAAAAGTTGTCGACTATTCCGCTGAAACCGGTGAGAAAGTTTTAAAATCACTGCTTGAGTCCGGTGAAAATGCGGACCGCCTCGGGGAAATTGCACTGGTCCCCTATGACTCTCCCATTTCAAAAATGGATCTGCTTTTCTACAACACGCTGTTTGACGAAAACGCCTCCTGCCACTTTGCGCTCGGCGCTGCCTATCCCAGCTGTATCACAGGCGGTGAAAAAATGAGTGAAGAAGAACTGACTGCGGCAGGTCTGAACCAGTGCCGCTCGCATGTCGATTTTATGGTCGGAACCAGAGATCTGTCCATTGACGGAATTCTTCCGGACGGAACCGAAGAACCGGTCTTCCGGGATGGCAACTTTGTTTTCTGATTGATCCAACAAAAAAATGTCCTGCGCAATATTGCACAGGACATTTTTGTTTCATTATCAAATCATTCAGCTCTCATCGATTTAGAGATAAAAATCTGACTGACTATTCTGTTTCTTTCTGCGTACAACCAGGATTAATACAGCACCTGCAGCTGCAGCAACTGCAACCGCGATTCCGCCGAGTTCCGCTTTGGTGAATGGTGTCCCGGTTACAGGATTGGTCACACTGGAAGCAGATGATCCGCTGGTTCCGTTTGACGTTGTGCCGTCAGCTGTCTTAGCTGTCCCTGTGGTACTGTTACCCGTTTTGTCGGATGCTGCAGCAGTGGTTTTGTCAGACGCTGCGGCGGTCGGAGTTGTCGTACCGTCAGTTTTAGTTGTAGTGTCCGTATTGTCTTTCGTGACTGTTGTATCCGCTGCAGTTGTGGTGTTTGAACTGCTATCCGGATTCACACTGCCGTCACTGGTGCTGCCTGCAGCAGTTGTGGATCCTGTACTACCTGTAGTGCCTGTTGAATTGTCTGAGCTGGTTGAACCCGAGGCAGATGCCTTCAGACTCAGTACATTAAAGCTGATGGTATCGGCTTTGACTGTTTCAAATTCCGGTGCGGCATCAGTGTTTGTTTCATCCGTTGTTGAAGCAGCGGAGTCAGCGGATTGATCCGTCGTGCTGTCGCTGCTGGTGTCTGTCGATGCAGCGGTGACTGCCGTGTCTGTCGATGCAGCCGTCAGAACTGTTGCAGTATCTGATTCCGTTGTCGCAGTGTCTGTTCCCAGAACAGTTTCTGCTGCAGCTTTCGGAACCTGAACTTCCAGTGAAACGAGGACTGTGCCTGCAACCGCAGGTGAGAACGTGAATTCTGCCTGGTCGGATGTCAGGATGGTATTACCCTTGCTGTCTGTTGCTTTCCAGTTGTAGGTAAGGCCTTCAATCTGATCGGATCCTTCCGGTTTAAGCCCGGCTTTAAATGTAACCGTGGTTCCAGCATCGACACCGTTGTCAATGTCTGTAACAGGTGTAATGACAGCTGTCACAGTTGGTTCTGCCATGGTCAGTGTCAGAGTATTGCTCTTGACTGCGTCCTTGTCCTTGGGCGTTACAGACAGATTGACTGTTATATCGCCGTAAGCATCAGGTGTAAATGTAAAATCGGAGAGGCTGTCGCTTTCAGCGATTTTGGTTCCGTTCTGTTCGGCTGTCCAGGCCACTGCAGCACCGTCAAGATTGGTGCAGTCAGCCGGTGCCATTGCAGATTTAACCGTCACGGTATCCCCTACTGCGATGCCCCCTGTTTTGTCTGATGAGATT
>JBMNSG010000082.1:0-10173 GCA_050945075.1 Eubacteriaceae bacterium
TGTTCCCTAAAGCCCATGCTGCCGCTTATGTCATCATGGCTTTCCGTATTGCCTGGTACAAAATCAATTACCCGGCTGCTTATTATGCCGCTTATTTCGGGATCCGTGCCAAGGAATTCGATCTCAAGGTCATATCGGCCGGACTCGATGCAATACGGGATGAAATGGCAAGACTTCAGAACAAGGCCAAAACCGAAAAACTGACAGGCAAGGAAGACCTGAGTATGGTTTCTCTGGAACTGGCTCTGGAAATGTACTGCCGCGGCTACAGCTGCTCGGGCATCGACCTGAAGCGTTCGGAAAGCCGTTTCTTTATACCGGACGACAAAACCATCATTCCGCCGTTTACTGCGGTTTCAGGTCTGGGAATGTCAGTCGCAGAAAATATCGTTGCTGAAAGAGAAAAGAAAATGTTCATCTCACAGGATGATATGCAGGAACGGACGAAAATCAACAATACCTGTCTGGAGCAGCTCGGAGAACTCGGCTGTCTGGAAGGGCTGCCGAAAAGCGATCAGATATCGTTTTTCAATTTCTAGGAATTACGGAGATAACAATGAATTATATTACTGCAAAGCCCATCGACATTACACCGTGTATCCGGCTGATTAAAGAAGATATCAGCTATTTTCCCGGATTGACGGTTCCGGAAACTGAAAAGGTACTGCGTCAGGCAGTTCCCGGCGGTGAAGTAATCCTCGCGAAAGATGAAGGAAAGATTATCGGACTCCTTATTTTCCGGCGCGCCACTGCTGAACTCATGTTTATGGGTGTGGAACCGGAATACAGGGGAAAAGGAATCGGGGCGGATCTGTTTCGTTATATGTGTTCTGTTATTCCGAAAGGAAAAACAATCAAAACAATCACATTCAGAACCAATAACGAAGACTATCCGGCAGATCAGAGCTATTTTGTCAGACTCGGGTTTAAGCCCGGACGGATGATGGAACGGGATGGTGTTCCCAGCCAGGAATTTACCTACGAAAATAAATAATAATCGCAGGAAAATACTGGAAGTCAGGGAAGCACCGGAAGTCAGGGAAGCACAGACGCAGAGAACGATCTGTATTCTCCGGCGGTGACAGAGATATATCAGATAATAAAAAGGACCGGGTCAGTTGACCCGGTCCTTTTCCGGTTACAGAAGGGTTTCAGTACCGGGATATCTGTCAGATTGGTTTAGAAACCGATGATAATGCCTTCATCTTCTGCATAGAAGCTGTTAAGCCCGCCGTTTTCCTTGATTTCTATCGATTTAATAGGATATTTCTTTTCAATGAGGGCAGCAATTGCCTTGGCGCTGGTTTCATTGTTAGTGTGAGAGATAATGACCTCCGCATCGGTCATATCCTTCTTCTTTTCCATTTCTTCGACCATTTTGGCATAAGCTTTGGTTTCACCGCGAGGCTTGTAAAGTACCCGGAGTTCGCCTTCCGGAGATCCGTCTCCGACGACGTGAATCTTAAGCTTGGAAGCCACGGTTCCGACAATTTTGTTCATTCGCCCGTTTTTAATCAGATTATCAAAATTTTTCAGAGTAAAAACAACACCGAGTGTTTTATTGTAGGCTTCGACTTCTTCGACGATTTCATCAAAATCTTTGCCTTCTCCGAACAGCTCGTCAATTTTGCGTACAATCAGTTCTTCCGGTCCACCTGTGGAATTTGAATTGACTACATGAATCTTCTTTTCCGGTGATTCCTCGAGAACCATCTGTCGGGCCAGCATCGCGGAATTATAGGTTCCCGAAAGTTTTCCGGTCATGGTTACAGCGATAATTTCATCTCCGCCGTTTCTGAACGCCTGAGCCCAGGCTTCAGGGCTGGGGCAGGCTGTCCGGGCAGCGCCGTCAAAATCACGAAACGCGCGGATCATCCGGTTGACATCCAGATTCTGATCGTCAATGAATTCCTCGTCACCGACACGGATGGTCAGTGGAACCGTTGCAAAGCCGGCTCCGCTTTTTGATGTATAACCTTTGGAAAGGTTTGCGGATGAATCCGCTAATATTGTTCGAGACATACTGGCTCCTTTACAAAATCGACATTATTTGTTTATTATACCGCTAAACCCCACGATACATTCTTTAATTTCTGTATATCATTATTATACTTTTACCCCTTGAAATCCGCTTAATCTCTACCGTCTTTTTTCCACGGCTCCGATAGTGTAAAATAGACTGTATGCGAACTGCGGATCGAATCCGTTTAAATAAGCAGGAAATACCAGGCTTGCCGGCAGACGCCGGCAGCAATGAAAGAGGCTGTTTTGAAAAAAGAAATGGAAAAAACCTACGACCCCAAACAGGTCGAGGAGAGAACTTACAAATGGTGGAGAGATAATGGCTGGTTTAAACCGGAAGTACATCCGGACGGCAAGCCCTACACGATTATCATGCCGCCTCCGAATGTGACCGGCCAGCTCCATATGGGTCATGCCTTTGATGATACACTGCAGGACGTCCTGATCCGTTATCACAGAATGCTCGGAGATTCCGCATTGTGGCTGCCGGGAATGGACCATGCCAGTATTGCTACAGAAGTCAAGGTTGTCGATAAAATCCGCAACGAAACGGGAAAAACCAAGCAGGATATCGGCCGTGACGCTTTCCTGAAGGAAGCCTGGGACTGGGCACAGACCTACCGTGACCGCATCCGCAGCCAGATTACCAAGCTGGGAGCCAGCTGTGACTGGGATCGTGAACGCTTTACCATGGATGAAGGCTGTTCAAAAGCAGTCGGCGCTACATTCAAAAAACTTTACGATGAAGGATTGATTTATAAAGGCAGCCGCATCATTAACTGGTGCCCGGACTGCAAAACCGCACTTTCCGAAGCAGAAGTCGAATACGAAGAACAGAACGGCCATATGTGGCATATCCGCTATCCGATTACGGGGACTGACGATTACGTGACGGTTGCCACCACGCGTCCGGAAACCATGCTCGGAGATACCGGTGTCGCAGTGAATCCCAATGATGAACGTTATACGGATCTGGTTGGAAAGACCGTTATTCTGCCGCTGGTCAACAAGGAAATTCCGATTGTTGCCGATGACTACGTCGATATGGAATTTGGAACCGGTGTGGTTAAAATGACACCGGCACACGACCCTAATGACTATGAAGTCGGGAAACGCCATAATCTCGAAGAAATCAATATCATGAACGAAGACGGTTCACTGAACGAGCTGGCAGGGGAACGTTATGCCGGACTCGACCGTTACGATGCCAGAGAACTTATCGTCAATGATCTGAAAGAACTGGGCCTGCTCGTAAAGATCGAAGACCATGTTCATAATGTCGGAACCTGTTACCGCTGCCACACCACTGTGGAAACAATGACCTCTGAACAGTGGTTTGTGTCCATGAAAAAACTGGCGGAACCGGCAATAGAAGCAGTCAGAAACGGAGATACCCGTTTTATCCCGGATCGCTTCTCCAAGACATATTTTAACTGGATGGAAAATATCCGCGACTGGTGTATTTCCCGTCAGCTCTGGTGGGGACACCGTATTCCGGCCTATACCTGCAGCGAATGTGGTGAGCTTATTGTTTCTCCGACCAGGCCGGACAGCTGTCCGAAATGCGGCTGTACAAAACTGGCTCAGGACGAAGATGTTCTCGATACCTGGTTCTCCTCAGCACTGTGGCCTTATTCAACACTGGGCTGGCCGGAAAACACAGAAGACCTGAAAAAGTTCTATCCGAATTCAGCTCTGGTCACCGGATACGATATTATCTTCTTCTGGGTTGCCCGCATGATTTTCATGGGCCTGTACAACATGGGAGAAGTTCCCTTTAAGGATGTTTACATTCATGGACTGATCCGCGATTCACAGGGCCGTAAAATGAGTAAATCTCTGGGGAATGGCATCGATCCGCTGGAAATCATCGATGAATATTCGGCAGATGCTCTCCGCTTCTCAATCATTACCGGGAATTCTGCAGGACACGATATCCGCTGGCAGCAGGAAAAACTCAACGCCAGCCGCAACTTCCTGAACAAACTCTGGAACGCTGCCAGGTTCGTACTGATGAATCTGGACGAAGAACTTCCGGCGTACAATCCGGAGGATCTGGAAAATACGGATAAATGGATTCTCTCGAGAATGAATTCGGTAATCGGCGAAGTCTGCGAAAATATGGACAAGTACGAGCTCGGACTGGCAGCACAGAAAGCCTATGATTTCACCTGGAATGAATTCTGTGACTGGTATATTGAGCTCATCAAGCCGCGTCTCTACAGTGATGATGAAAAAACCAAGGCTGCTGCCCAGAATGTGCTGAATCTGGTACTGACCAATATTCTGAAAATGCTCCATCCGGTTATTCCTTTCATTACTGAAGAAATTTACGGTTATCTTCCGGATCATGGCGATGCTCTGATTATTGCGGAATGGCCGAAGGCAGACCCGGCTCTGAACTTTCCGCAGGAAGAAGCGGACATCAGTTTTCTGATGGATGTTATCCGCAGTATCCGGAATATCAGGATCGGACTCAATGTTCCCAACAGCCGTAAGGCAGATCTCTTTTACCGGACTCAGAGCACAGATGACAAGCGTGTTCTGGAAAATTCACAGGCCATGCTGGCCAAGCTGGTATCCGCAGGTGCAGTCAGAGCACTGCCTGAAGATGCTGATCTGAAGCAGTACACTTCGGCCGTTGCCGGCGGAACGGAAATTTTCCTGCTGCTGGATGAACTCGTCGACAAGGAAAAGGAAATTGCCCGGCTTTCTGCAGAAAAGAAAAAACTGGACAAAGAACTGGCACGGGTAAACGGAAAACTCGGCAATCAGGGATTTATTGCCAAGGCGCCGGAAGCAGTCGTAGCCAAAGAACGTGAAAAACAGGCAGGATTTGAAGAAAGCCTGAAAAAAATAGAAGATCGTCTCAAGGAGCTGGAGGCATGAAATCCTACCGGAAAGTTCTGCACTTCAATATTCCCTCACGCAGGGGGATTGTCAATATTACAGATAAGGTAGAAGAAGCTGTTCATGAATCGGAAATCAGTGACGGATTGATTCTGGTCAATGCCATGAATATCACGGCTTCAGTCTTTATTAATGATGATGAATCGGGACTTCATCAGGATTACGAAACCTGGCTGGAGGGCCTGGCGCCTGAAAAGCCGTATTCCCGTTATCATCATAATGGTTTTGAGGATAATGCCGATGCGCATTTGAAACGGACTATTATGGGACGTGAAACCGTCATTGCCCTGACGAACGGCAGACTGGATTTCGGAACCTGGGAACAGGTGTTTTATTACGAGTTTGACGGTAAACGTGAGAAACGGGTGCTGATTAAAATTATCGGAGAATAGAAAGCCGGAGTGAAAATTCCTGCTTTACAAAAAAGAACGACTTCCATGGAATTACATGGAAGTCGTTCTTTTTTTCAGACTGAATCAGTGAGCATCCGGAAGATCTTCCGGAGTAATCGGTGTGGATTCCTTGAGATTATCCTGCATAAAAACACGGTACAGATATTCCGAATATAAATAAATCAGATTCTGTATCATATCTGCATTGGCCAGCCAGATTTTTTCAAGATCTTCGCCGGTTTTTGGATCGTCAGGGTCGTAATTGAGCAGAGCTCTTGCGATTTCAAGTACAACATCGCCCTTTTCATACGCTTCTTCAGCCATATGAGCCAGTGTAGTCGACAGAAAAATAGACAGTGTCTTATTGTCGGGAATCGATTCCTGGAAATCAGTTCCGACCTCTATTTCTTCATAACCTTTTTTATCCGCATACAGTTTGGCACCGCCCTGTACCAGCAGTTCGTGTGTATTCAGAAGTGTCAGCAGATAGCCGATATCATCCTGAACATCTTTGCGGACAGCTCTGTAATTTTCCTGTGAAAACAGAGGCGTAAAATCCTTGATTAGTTCCTTCATTAATCAGTCCTTTCCGTTCCCGAAGAACGATAAACCGTTTTCTATAAATCTATTCTACCAAAATTCGGAGACTTTATGATTCTTTTCTTGTAATTTTCAGCAATTTTCAATATAATTAACAACGTTCTGAAAGTTAGTTGTCGGAAAATTACATCTTGATCTGTAAAAGCAGAATTGACGGATGTTCGGGTATATAACTTTCAGGTAAGCAGGGGAGTAACTCATCCTTGTCCGATCGTCAAAACGGAGATCATCCCGGTCGGACAGCAGATAAATCTGTGAGTAAGACCTGGTTGCCCGTCAGGGTAATCAGGTCTTTTTTTATCCAGGTTTAAGAATTCAGAAAGGAATGATAAATGAACGAAAATGTTTCAACAGGAAAACAGCCCTCCGAAAGCGAGCGCGAAGCTTTTCTGCTGAGTGTGGACGAAACCGAGCGAGAATATGAAACCAGTCTTAAAAAAGGACTGACCAGTGAACAGGTAAAAGAAAAAACAGCCCGTTACGGAAAGAATCAGCTGCAGGTAGCCAAACGCCGCAGTATCATGCAGATGTTTATTTCACAGTTTACAGATGTACTGATTCTGGTCCTGCTGGTTGCAGCAGTTATTTCCGGTTTTCTCGGCGAAGTCAGCGACGCGGTCCTTATCATCATAATTGTTATCATCAATGCTGTGATCGGTGTCGTTCAGGAACGCAAAGCAGAAGATTCAATGGAGGCGCTCAAGAAAATGGTGGTGCCGGAAGCCAAGGTCATGCGGGATGGTCAGCAGATGATTATCCAGTCTGTGGACCTGGTTCCGGGCGATGTGGTCTATCTGGATGCCGGTGATTATGTTCCGGCAGACGGACGTCTGGTCGAAGCTGCCAACCTGCAGATTCAGGAAGCTGCACTGACAGGCGAATCGACAGCGGTTCACAAGAACACCGAAAACCTGACAAATGGGAAAACACCGCTGGGCGACCGCGATAATTTCGTGTTTTCAACGACCATTGTCACCAACGGCCGCGGACGCTTTATTGTCACCAAAACCGGTATGGATTCTGAAATCGGCCGTATTGCCGGAATGATCCAGACAGCACCGGCTACGAAAACACCGCTGCAGATCCGGCTGAACGAGCTGGGTAAAACACTGGCTATAGGCTGTCTGGCAGCCTGCGCGATTATTTTCGTTGTCGGACTGATCCGCGGTGGTAATCCGCTGGAACTGTTCATGACTGCTGTTTCACTGGCGGTCGCGGCGATTCCGGAAGGGCTTCCGGCGATTGTCACGGTAGTTCTGGCTATGGGGACAACCCGGCTGGTAAAGCAAAACGCCATTATCAGGAAACTGCCTGCGGTTGAAACGCTGGGTTCTGCTTCAGTAATCTGTTCGGATAAGACGGGAACACTGACACAGAATAAAATGACCATCAAACGCATTTTTGCCGAACAGGAAGACGGTATTATCGATGCCGACGAAATTCTCGAAAACGGCTTTACACCGGCTGAAAAGGTCGTAGTGTTCGGCGGTCTGCTCTGTAATGATGCTTCCATCGTCACGGACGAAAATGGCGTGGTTAAAATCGGGGACCCGACGGAAATCGCGATGATCGATTATGCGGACCGTGTTGGCTACAGCAAGAATGAACTGCTTGAACAAATGCCGCGTGTAGAAGAAATTCCCTTTGACTCCGATCGTAAACTGATGACCACAGTGCACAAGCTGGAGGACAAGTTTGTTTCTCTGACCAAGGGTGCACCTGATGTTCTGATCTCTCGCTGTACCAGCGTGCTGCGCGGCCAGGACGGAATTCCGAAGGAATTCGGTGAAGAGGCCAAGAAGAACGTACTTGCCGTGAACGACGAGCTTTCCGACCAGGCTTACCGGGTGATCGGCTACGGCGTCAAGATTTTTGATGAGCTTCCGAGTGCCGATTACGAAGTCCTCGAACAGGGTCTGACCTTCGGAGGACTCTCCGGGATGATTGACCCGCCGAGACTGGAAGTCAAGGATTCAATTGCTGAATGCAGATCGGCCGGAATCAAAACGGTTATGATTACCGGGGACCACGTCAATACGGCCAAGGCGATCGCCCGTGACCTGAATATCTATGAAGACGGTGATCTGGCCCTGACCGGTGTGGAAATCGACGAAATGGACGATAAAACCCTTTCCGACAATATCGAAAAGATCAAGGTATGCGCCCGCGTTTCACCGGAAAACAAGGTTCGTATTGTCGATACCTGGCAGAAAAAGAATGCCGTGGTTGCCATGACCGGAGACGGTGTCAATGATGCACCGGCTCTGAAAAAAGCGGATATTGGATGTGCCATGGGCATTACCGGTACTGAAGTATCCAAAGAAGCTTCGGAAATGATTCTCACAGACGACAACTTTGCAACCATTGTCTCTGCAGTGCGGGAAGGCCGGGGAATTTACGAAAATATCCGCAAGGCTGTACATTTCCTGCTTTCGACGAATATTGCAGAAATCCTGACACTGTTTATTGCGACGCTGGTAGACTGGCCGCAGCCGTTGCTGCCGGTTCATATTCTGTGGATCAACCTGATTACCGACAGTTTCCCGGCGCTGGCTCTGGGCGTTGAAAAGACGGATCCGGATATCATGAACAATCCGCCGCGCCACCCGGACGAAAGTATTTTTGCAGGTGGACTCGGTTCGAGAATCATTATCCAGGGAATTATGATTGCTGCGATTTCTCTCTTTACATTCTGGTACGCGGACAAGACCTGGGGCATCAGTACGGCTCAGACCATGACCTTTACGGTACTGGCCATGTGTCAGCTGACCCATGCCATTAATGCCAAGATGGGGAAACATTCGATTTTCGATTTCAAGCTGCTGTTCACCAACCGCTTTTTCTGGGGCGCCATTCTGCTTTCGGCCTGCCTGCAGATTTCGGTGGATCTGATACCGGCTCTGCACCCGATTTTCGATACCGTTGATCTTTCGGGAGCACAGTGGGAATTTATCGGAATTGCGATTCTCCTGCCGCTGGTCTTTGTCGAAATCGGCAAGCTGATCATGCGTCTGTTCTCCGGGAAAAAAGAAAACAAATCGTGAGTGCTTTGGAAATAAGGGTAAGACGATCATGAATCGGGTTTACCGGGTATAATAGATTTGGACGGCCTCCGGACATTCCGGAGGCTTTTTCATTACATGGACATGGAACAGATATAGAAGAGCTTTGCAAAAGCTTTAAAAACAGATTATAGATTCGGGCAGCTTTACGAGACAGCAGTTTTGATCGCTGGAGCAGTTTTGCTGTCTGAGACAGTTTTAACGTCTGGAGGAGAAGAAATGAAGGTAGTTACACCGAAACAAATGGCAGCACTGGATCAGAAAACCATAGAGACTGGAATACCGTCAACAGACCTGATGGAGAAAGCGGGAGAAAAAGCGACTGCTGAAATCAAAGCGGTCATCCCGCCTCACGGCCGGGTTCTGGTTCTTTCCGGGCTCGGTAATAACGGTGGTGATGGCCAGGTCATTGCCCGTCTTCTCCGGCAGGATCAGGTCGATGTGAGCCTGTTGTTTCCTGCTTCAGAACAGGACTGCCAGGCACGGTTTTCGCCCGATTCCAGAATCAATTTCAGCAGACTGAGGGATATCCCGGTTATTTACGCGCCCCCGGGCAGCAGCGATCTTATCCGGACAGCTGTCGGACAGGCAGATGTCATTGTCGATGCTCTTCTGGGCACCGGGTTTGATACAACCCGTCCTCTGAGGGAGCCGATGCCGGAGCTGATCCAGGCAGTGAATGACTCAAAGGCAATTGTAATCGCAGTGGACATTCCTTCCGGACTGAACGGAAAAAGCGGACAGGTCGGGAATCAGGCCATTCATGCAGATGAAACAATTATTATCCAGGCACCCAAGACAGGCGAACTGCTGGGAGACGGACCGGACTGCACCGGGAAGCCTGTGATCGTGGATATCGGGATTCATACCGATGATCCCGGAATTCAGACCGGTCTCCTGGAACAGGAGCTCACGGGATTTCCGGCAGTACGGAAGAAGAACAGCCACAAATACAGCTATGGCAGGGTACTGGTGGTGGCCGGATCCAAAGGGATGACAGGCGCCGCTGCCCTGGCCTCGGCCGGAGCTGTACAGTCCGGAGCAGGGCTGGTGACGGCATTGGTTCCGGAAGAGATCTACCAGATCGAAGCCGTTACCATGCCCCGGGAAGCGATGGTCAAACCGTACAGCGATATTATCCTTCCCGAAAATCTGTCTGAGCTTCAAAAGGACGTGATCCTGTTTGG
>JBMNSG010000083.1:0-9922 GCA_050945075.1 Eubacteriaceae bacterium
CGGTGCTTCCCCGACTTTGGGGATTGAAAGCTGCATGAACTGGCCGTGAGCGACTTTTGCATCCGTGGCAACACGGAAGGTCCATTCGTGCGGGCTTTCCTTTTTAACGCTCAGGATTTCGCAGGGGACCGGTTTAATCGGATTATTCATTTCCATTTTATTCTCCTGTCAGGCAAGATCTGCTTTGATTTCATCAACTGCGGCAGCCATTTTATTAACGGTCGCGCTGATCGAAATCAGTTCCGGACACTGGTCGGTGCAGCGGCCGCAGCCAACGCACATGTTTCTGTCACCGAAACGGGCCTTGTAATCATGAAATTTATGCAGGACTTTATAGCGCATACGGTCAGCTGCCGTATTTCTGATTTCCTTCTGTCCGGCCATCTGGTCAAAACCGGCAACCTGGCAGGAAGCAGTGACCCGGCGGCGTTCGCCGACTTCAGGATTGTCTCCGTAGCAGATGTCACGGGTGGTGAAGCAGGTGCAGGTGGAGCAGGCAACCGTACAGGTCCCGCAGGAGATACAGCGCTTGTTGTATTCATTCCACATCGGGTGGCTTTTCAGTGCGTTGCGGACGCGCTGATCAGACAGATCCGGGATCGTTACTGTAAGCTCATTGGCTTCAACGAATTCCGGGGTGAAATCTGCTTCCGGCATGCCTTCAAAATAAGAGGCAAAGGCCGGTTCGGAAACTTCTGCTTCCAGACCGTTTTCATTGAATTTGAAAGCCAGTGAATAGTTTTCCGGTTTGTTGGTCCCCATAGATACACAGAAACAGGTATCTTCTCCGCCGCAGCAGTCCATGACCGCAAACTTGACCATTTTATGAACGCGGTCATAATAGAGATCGGTATAATCTCCGTTGCCTGCGTAGATTTTTTCCTGAATCAGCTGGGCATTAATATCACAGGGACGTGCCAGGATCAGAATCGGTTTCTTCGGTCCCTTGCTTTCACGGTATTCGTCTTCAGTGAAATAGAAAAGTGCCTGTTGGATCGGTGAAATGACTTCCTTGGCCGGGTAATCCGACTTTTCATTCCAGACGATTTCCCCGGGGGTATGAATTTCATCGTAGCGGATAATATCCGTGTCTGAATAACGTCCCTGTTTCGGGAAGCGTTTCGGAGCATAGATTTTGTAATCCTTCGAAAGTCTGTCCAGAAGCTGCGCTGTCTGTTCAGTGTCAAGGCGATAGCCCATTCTGTGTCCTCCTGTTATGAATCGGTTGTTCCTGAATGCTGTTATTGTTAAATCTTTATCTATATTAAAGCATGGTATAATGATAATATCTACTAATCATTCATTATAGGCTGATAAGTTAAATTTATAGGAGGAGTGATGCTTGATTTCAGGATGAATACCTTTCTGGAGGTCTGCAGGACCATGAATTACCGGGCGGCGGCCGCCAGCCTGAACATGACCCAGCCTGCAGTCACGCAGCATATTCAGTATCTGGAACGCGAGTACGGATGCCGGCTGTTCATTTATGACGGCAGAGTTCTGCATAAGACGGAAGAAGCGGAAATGCTGGAACGCTACACTGAAGCAGCACTGATCAACGATCTCGAATTTCGTGAACGAGTTAAAGATACACCGCCAAAGCCGCTGCTCATCGGGGCTACCAAGACAATCGGAGAGTATGTCCTGTATGATTACCTGACAGAATTTTCGAAAAACAGCGGTGCCGAGTTTTCACTGGTGATCGACAATACTGAACACCTGCTGCAGCTGCTTGAAAAGGGGAAGCTGGATTTCGCGCTGATCGAGGGGGCAGTCAGCCACGACTTTTTCTCACACCGCCGCTGGAAGGAAGTTCCGTTTATCGGACTGTGCGCAACGGATCATCCGTTTGCCGGACAGGATGTCAGCTGGAAGGATGTGGTTCAGGAAACGCTTATCCTTCGTGAACAGGGCTCGGGCACCCGTACTATTCTCGAGCACCAGATGTATCTGCGCGGTTATTCGACACGAAGCTTTGAAAGGCTGCGTGAAGTGAGCAGTCCGCGCCTGATTGCCCGCTTTGTCAGGGAAGGCCAGGGGATTTCTTTCGGATATGATCCGTTCCTGGAGGACGGTCTGGCTTCATTTACGGTGGAAAGCGGGCTTCCTGCCGGTGAATTTCATTATGTCTGGCTCAGCGGAACCTCCGGCGAGGAAAAGATTGAACAGTTTGAACGGTTTTCCGGGATGAATATCCAGGATCAGGAGGATCAGGAGGAACAGCATGGTTAAGGTGGTACTGGCAGGTCTGGGAAATATTGCACCGCGTGCTGCAGAAGGAATTATTTATGCGGAAAATGCGGATTTTTACGGGGTCGTTTCCGCAAGCCGGGAGAAAGCCGTCCGTTTTGAGGAACAGTTTGGCGTCAGGCATCAGTATGCCACGCTCGAGGAAGCTCTGGATGATGACCAGGTGGATCTGATTTACCTGACACTGCCCAATCAGCTGCATTACGGGAGTATCGTCAAATGCCTGGAAGCCGGAAAGAGTGTCCTGTGCGAAAAACCGATGCTGGATACGCAGGATAAGATCCGTGAACTCTTCGGGCTGGCCCGTGCGAAGGGCTGTATGCTGATGGAAGCACAGAAGGAGCTGTTTACGCCGTTAACACAGAAGCTGGGCCGGCTGGTCAGAAGCGGGGCTATCGGCAGGCTGATGGCGGTTCGTGCCGACTACTCCGGCTTTCTCCCCGGAGATGGGGTGGATCCGGGACACTGGGTGCTGGCCGATGAATTCGGCGGGTGCTCCTATGATATCGGCGTGTATCCGATTGCCTGGGCCAATGCCTTCGCCGGAGCACCCATAAAACGAATCGGAACGGCATCAGCCGGAAAAGAAGGCAGAGCCGACTGGTTTATGAGCGCCTCGATCACCTATGAAAACGGAGTGGCTGCCGATGTCAGTGCCAGCTGGCTGTGGAGTCAGCCGGATGTCAAGGGAAGGGGATTCCTCGGCGGTACGGACGGTTTTATTACGGCAGATAACTACTGGAAGGGTACGCAGGCCCGTCTGGTCACGCCCGAAGGCACTGAACTGATCAAAGTCGGGCAGAAAAGCGATTTCACCGGCCAGATTGAGCATATCTGCCGGTGTATCGAAGAGGGAAGAACGGAAAGCCCTGTCCTGGGTGAAATTCAGTCACTGGAAATTGCGAAAGTACTGGAAGCTGTCAGAAACCGGCAGTAAATTTATATAGCGGCGGATCAAAAAAGCACAGAGGACTAATGCCCTCTGTGCTTTTCTTTACGTTTGGCCGTTTTCAGTTCGAACTGATGCTGTTTATCCTCTTCACGTTTTTCATGTCTGCGGCTTTTCCGCATAACAGCGTTCTGGTCGTGTTCTGCTTTCAGAGCCTGTTGTGCTTTGGTACCCGTTCCGGTCGTGTTGATCTGACGGCTGACAATGCGCTGCATCCGCTTGGGATTGATATGCCTTTCCTCCTGTCTGTCTGCGTTGACAGGCGGGCTGAAATGCAGCCGGTTCCAGTGGGTAAGCAGAAACGCATAAATCTCTGTGTCCTTCGGTTCTGCGCCGAATACGATTCGTGATACCTCGAGCTTGTGATGAGCTTCACACTCGATCACGCCGACCCAGAACGGATCTTCAAAATAAACGGTCAGTTTCGCTGATACTCTGTCCATGACGTGCCTCCTTCTGTGTATCAGAGAAGGGACAACCAGGAGGCAGGTTACTGACAGCAGATGCTGCGTCCGGACTACCGACCGGAACTGTGTTTCTATCTCTGAGGCGATTGATCGCTGTCTTTATTATAAATCAGATTTTGAGAAAACACAGGCTTTCAGAAAAAACGGAGTCTGAATAGCTGAATACAAAAAACTTCCTGTCGTAACAGGAAGTTCCTTGCATAATCAAACACTTTTAAGATATGAATTTATTATTTCTTGTTTGTTTTGGTGCGGGTGGTTCTGGCAGCGGTTTTACGGGCAGCCCGGGACTGTTTCTTGGCCGGAGTTTTAGCAGCTGCAGGTTTGGTTTCTGTGGTCTTGACAGCGGTTTTTTCTTCTGATTCCGGTGCTGCGGTTTTGGCAGCCGTCGTTTTTGTTGTGGCTGCAGGTGCAGTGGCTTTGGCCGCGGTCTTTACAGCTGCCGTTCCGGTAGTGGTTTCAGGAGCAGCTTTGGCTGCTGTTTTTACCGCTGATGCTTTAGCAGCAGTGGTCTTGGATGCGGTTGCCTTTGCAGTTGTTTTAGCTGCAGTCTTTGTTGCCGTTGTTTTGGCAGCAGTTTTTGTTGCTGTTGTTTTAGCTGCAGCAGTTTTTGCTGTTGATTTAGTGCCTGTTCCAGCTGCAGCTTTTTTCGCAGTAGTTTTTCCAGCTGCTTTGGCTGTTGTTTTTCTGGCTGCTTTTTTTGCTGTGGTTTTTGCAGCAGCTGTTTCGGTTTTAGATGCCGCAGCTTTTTCAACGGTTTTTTCCGGTGTATCAGCTGCTTCAGTGATTTCCGTAAGCGTCCAGCTCTGGTTAGCGCCGTTAAGGTCTTCCCAGATCTGCAGACGAGCGCCGTTTTCGGTATTCATGTCCACAAGATCAACGCATTTGCCGGCAGCTCTTGAAACAAGCTTGACTTTACCGTCACCTGCAGGCAGAATCAGCCATTTCTGGGTATCAGCGGGGGTGTTTTCCCACTGGTGCAGCCAAGTGCCGTTTTCGGTGCCTCCGTCAATCAGATCCAGCATCTTGCCGGACAGGCGGTTGCAGATCCGGTAGCTGTTGTCTCCAGCACCGACGAATTTCCACTGCTGCCAGGATTTTCCGGCATTATCCCAGATTCGGATTTCTCCGTGATTGAGCATGCTGGTATCTGCTACTTCGATCACTTTTCCATTGGCCGCTGCTATACTATAATATTTTTCTTCGTTAATGGTCTGATTGGTCATGATAACTCCTTAGATAAACGAGTAAGTGTTGATTATTATTCACATTGCAATTTACAATGCGGGTGAAAACTTTCATCTTCAGTTGATATCATACCGCAAAGTGTTAAAATCATCAACTTTCACCCTTGTCAGGGAGTTTCATGAGCTTTTATTAACAGGGTATACCATAGTTAACAGATGATGTTATATTTCATGAACAGTCGTTTATTGATCGAAGAAAGGGCCTGAAAACGGCACTGCTGTCTGCAGTCTGAACTGACGTTATTTACAATAGACGAGCAGAGCTTCTCTCAGGAAGCTGGCTCCGCCGGGCACAAGCCGGTCATAGTATTCAGCAAAACGGGGATCGCCCACATACATTTCCGCCAGTCCTGCATGTGCCTGTTTGCTGTAGGAACCGGCCGGCCAGGTCATTTCGATCCATTGTCTGTGAAGGTCACACATCTGCTGCGCTTTTTCCGAGGCAGGATCGCCTTCTCCGGCAGCTTCTGCCAGAAGCTGTTCAATCTGTTTCGTCAGGTCCTGATATTTTGTCCATGCTGCTTCGTCCATGCCGCTTATCCTTTTGTTTGAGGCATCAACCGTTTCATTTCCGTATTTGCCGCGTATTTCTTCGCCGTATTTCGTTTCGTTATCTTCGATCAGCTGTTTTTTAAAGCCTTCGAATTTTTCTGTATCTGTCATACGAATTTCTCCTTTTTCATTTTTCAAGCTTTTTTCCACCGTTTGTATCAGGGTTTCCAGCTGCTGTTTCCGTTGTTTGAGTGACTGCAGATGTTCGGAAAGTGCCTGAACCCGGTTAAATTCCGGAGAATCAAGAATATCGGCGATACCGGCCAGAGACAGACCGAGTTCGCGGTAAAACAGGATCTGCTGGAGTCTGTCCACCTGGTTCTCACCGTAAACGCGGTAGCCATTGTCTTCTTTCCTGAGCGGGGCAAGAAGACCGATTTGATCATAGTAGCGCAGGGTCCGGGTGCTCACGCCGGAGAGCTGTGCCAGTCGGTTTATCGTATATTCCATGTTTTCCTCCTGTAATCATCATAAAGCCTGACGTAACGTCAATGTAAAGGGGAATTTTAAAATATTATGCGGAATGAGGGACTTGAACCCACACACCGCCTTTATAAATTCTGGGAGAAGATAAAACACAGGAAAGTGCAATGTAAAAATGCAGAGCTTCGAAAAGCTCTGCATTTCTGATTTTAAAAATGAAGAGGCGTATTGTCGATAAAGAAGTATTCTTCTCCGTCGTAAATAATGGATCCGGTGTTCAGATCCCCGACATGAATTGTGGTGATTTCCTGCGGCGGAGCACCTCCGGTTGTTCCATGCATCTCAATGGTCACGGAATCAGCTGTGACAGCTGTGACTTCGTACCAGCCGGTTCCGTTACAGGGATGGTCCTGGTCAGCGGATTTGAACTGATAGTGCGTCTGATCGCTCTGTTTCAAAACACTCTGGAAATAGACCGTATCTCCGGCGGCATTCTGGTAGCGCCCGGAGATATAATCCAGCAGGTCGTTTTCGGAATCAATCGTGTAGGTCGTCTGAGTCGTCGGATCGGAAGAGTGAGCACTGCTCGAATCTGCATCATCTTCCGCTGCCGCTGTTCCGGTATCTGCCGGCTGTCCGGTGTTGTTTTCTCCGGTTTCACTGTTTTCTGTCTGAACTGAATCTGACTGGTCCTGTTCAGATGTTTTATTCGTATTTCTGTCGGTGGAACAGCCTGTACACAACAGCAGAATGCTCCAGAAGACAATCAGCAGCGTCAGTTTCCCTTTTCGGTTCATGGTACTGTTTCCTTTCAGAAATATTCTCAAACCGGTTTGCGCAAAACATATCTGTACTTTAATTATAGACCAGTTTAGCAGATATAAACGATAACAGAGCCCTTTTGTTCTTTCATACCGAATTCGTTTTGGTCTGAAGGAGGATCAGATTCTTTATAAAAACGGTTCGTTTATCTGGGATTATTCAGGAGAACAGCAGCGGGTTTACCGCTTCAATACGTTGCCGTACTAAAATAACTGTTGGCACAGATACCGAATTCATCATATAATAAAAAAGATTAAGTTTATTATTAACTTGTTTACAACGAACAGGAGGAAAAATGACGCTTACGCTTAACACTTTTCTGATTGTCTGTCCGCTGGTTTTTCTGGCCGGTCTGGTCGATGCCATTGGCGGGGGCGGGGGGCTGATTTCTCTTCCTGCTTATCTGCTCGCCGGGCTTCCGGTCCATACGGCTGTTGCCACCAACAAGCTGTCAAGCTGCTGCGGGACAGCCACGGCTGCCGTTCGCTTTATTAAAGAAGGCCTGGTTAATTTCCGGCTGGCCGTCCCGGCAATCATCTGTGCGATGATCGGTTCTTCGGCCGGCAGTTTTGTTTCCATGATGGTGCCTGAGCATATTATGCAGATTATTCTGTATTTTGTTCTGCCGGCAGCTGCTTTTCTGGTTCTGAATAAAAAGCTGTTTCATGACCGGGGCAGTGACGAGATTGTTCTGGACCGCAGAACGGTAACAGTCGTCTGCCTGGCATCCTTGGTGATCGGCTTTTATGACGGCTTTTACGGACCGGGAACCGGAACATTTCTGATTATTGCACTGACAGTATTTGCGGGAATGAGTGTGAAGACTGCCAATGCACAGACCAAGATCATAAACCTGACTACGAATGTTACCAGTCTGGCAGTATTTCTGCTGCACGGACAGGTATTGATTCCGCTGGGGCTGGCTGCTGCTGCAGCCAATATTGCCGGCGGCTGGCTGGGCGCAGGCCTGGTTATGAAACAGGGGAGCCGCATTGTCCGGCCCAGTATCATGCTGGTACTGGTGCTGCTGGCTGTAAAAATTATCGGACTGTATTAAATCTAAAAAAGAAACAGGAGTACAAATGGAACAGGAAAACAGACCTTATGACGTTCCGGGGGATGTCCCCAAAGTAGAACCGCCCAAAAAGAAAAAATTCTCGCTGACTATGCAGATTCTGACAGCACTGCTGCTGGGGATCGCCCTGGGTTTCGCGCTGCAGGGGAATCCGCAGATTGCGGACAATTACATTAAACCTTTCGGAACCATCTTCTTGAATCTGGTCAAGATGATTGTCGTACCGGTGGTGCTCTTTTCGATCATTGCCGGGATTATTTCACTTAAGGATATAAAGAAAGTCGGCGCCATTGGCGGCAAGACGATTCTTTTTTATCTGTGTACCACGGCTTTCGCAGTCACCTTCGGGCTGATTGTGGCCAATGTCCTGCAGGTTGGTTCCGGCTATAATCTGTCGAGTTCGACTCTTACCGCTTATGAAGGAGCAACTTCGACGCCGTCCCTGATGGATACACTGGTGAATATTTTTCCGTCGAATGCGGTCCAGCCGCTCGCAGATGCAACCATGCTTCAGGTAATCGTGATCGCGATTTTCTTTGGCTTCGGTATTATCCTGGCTGGCAAGAAGGGCAAGATGGTCGGAGATTTCGCGGAAAGCATGAGCGAAGTCTGCATTAAGATCATGGAAATGATTATCAAGCTGTCTCCGATCGGCGTGTTCGCACTGATCACACCGGTTATCGCCAATAACGGGCCGTCCGTACTGCTTCCGCTTCTGAAGCTGATCGGCGTCGTGTACCTGGCTTCGATCATCCACATGGTGGTCGTTTATTCGGGCGCGGTCAAGCTGCTGGCGGGTATGAGTCCGGCAAAATTCTTTAAAGGCATGAGCTCGGCCATGCTGTTCGCTTTTTCATCGGCAAGCAGCGTCGGCGCACTTCCGCTTAATCTGGAATGTACAGAAGAACTGGGAGCGGATCCTGATATTGCCAGCTTCGTACTTCCCCTTGGGGCAACCATCAACATGGACGGTACTGCCATTTACCAGGGTGTCTGCGCCATCTTTATTGCTCAGATTTTCGGGATCGATCTGAGCATCGGTTCCCAGATCATGATTATTCTGACGGCTACTCTGGCTTCCATCGGGACTGCAGGTGTTCCCGGTGCCGGAGTGATTATGCTGGCGATGGTGCTGCAGTCTGTAGGGCTGCCGCTTGAAGGAATCGCACTGGTTGCCGGTGTTGACAGAATTCTGGATATGGCCAGAACCACCGTTAATATTACCGGAGATGCGGCCTGCACCATGGTTGTCAATGCCTCTGTAAACAGAAAGAAAGCAAAGGCAGAACAGGCCTGAACGGATTGAAAAGCATTCGAAGCTGCCTGCGGGCAGCTTTTTTACGATGAATCCGGGACTGGTTCCGGGAATGGGACCGGCCCCGGATATCTCAGATTCAAACGATATGAGGATATATGAAACAGAAGAAAACTTTGTATGTGGTCGTCGCAGTTCTGCTTGCGGCTGTACTGCTTCTGAGCGGCTGTTCGTCGTCAGGCTCGTCCGGGGAAACAGCGGCAGCGGAAGATGAGGCGGTGATCACCTACCTGGACACCGGACAGAGCAACGCCACGCTTATCCAGACAGGCTCCGGACAGAATATCCTGATCGACACCGGGGATGCCACCACTCGAAAGGAACTCATCGCTGATTTGAAGGGCCTGGGCGTACAGACTATTGATCTGCTGGTCATTACGCACTGGCATCTGGATCATGCCGGCGGCGGGAAACAGGTTGTCGAGAATTTTGATGTTAAAGAAGCCTGGGTTTCAGACAATGTCAACACCAATGCTACAACGACTAAAACGCTGCAGGCACTGGATGATAAAAATGTAACAACGGAAACACCGAAGGCCGGTGAAACCAGAACGTTCGGAGACTGTGTTTTTACCGTTGTGGGACCGGTCAAAAGCTACGATGATCAGAATAACTCATCCATTGTGATCCGGATGACCCATGGCGAAAACGGAAAATTCCTGTTTCCGGGAGATATGGAAGAAAAAGCAGCCGAAGATATGGTCGCTTCGGGTGTTGATCTGAGTACTGACGTGCTGCTGGCAGCGCATCACGGCTCCAGAGACGGCAGCTGCGAAGCTTTTCTGAATGCACTCGGTCCGGATTTCAAAACGGCCGTGATCG
>JBMNSG010000084.1:0-9880 GCA_050945075.1 Eubacteriaceae bacterium
CAGTCTCTGTCCGGGCTTCAAATCTCCGCGTACGATCGCGTTCCGGATCGTATCAAAAACAATTTCTCTGAGTGGTTTGCATGAATTCGCATCCAGTGTCAGATGAGTTCCATTCTCCATTATCTATATTCCGTCCTTATGATTAAATAAGATCCGTACAGCCCGGTCAGCTGTTCCCAGACCCGGTCTCTGATAGTTTCCTCAGGAAAATATCCGACCACCGAAGAGCCGCTTCCGCTCATCACGGCATACTGCGCACCGCGGTCAAGCAGCTCCTGCCTGATCTCCGCAATTTCCGGATAACGTCCGGAAACGGCAGGAAAAAAGCTGTTTCCTCCGAATTCTGCCAGTCGATCATAGGCACCGTCCCGGACTGTTGTGACCAGTCCCCGGATATCGGGATGGTACAGTCCCTGTTTATCCGCTGCAGCAAAAGCCTGCGGCGTCGGCACGGACACACCGGGTTTTACAATCAGAAGCCATCCGGGAAGATCCTCCGGTCTTCCGGGATCAAGCGGGGTTATCTGCTCGCCGATTCCCTCCACGAGAGCAGTACCACCTGTCACGCAGTACGGAATGTCCGCACCCAGGCAGGTTCCCAGCTGTGCCAGTTCTGCTGTAGTCAGGTTAAGCTCCCAGTATTCATTGAGAAGCTTCAGGACAGCCGCTGCATCTGCAGAGCCGCCTGCAAGGCCTGCCTGCTCCGGAATATGCTTTTCCAGAACCAGCTTGAAATCAGCTGTTTTTCCGGATTCCCGTTCCATAAGCCGTACTGCCCGGGTAACCAGATTGTTTTCTCCGGTATCCAGTCCCGCACTGTCACAGTCAAGTGAATAGGCTCCATCCGGAACAAGCGTAATTCGGTCTGCCAGCATGCAGGAATGATTGATCATCCGCATGTCATGGTATCCGTCCGGACGCTTTCCGACAATATCAAGAGCCAGATTGATTTTAGCCGCAGCTTCGATTGTTATAGTTTTATCCATATACTCCGCCTATGATTGTATACATTATACCAGCTATATTGAAAAAAGAACAATATTTAATACAAGACTGCCTGCTCAGATCCTTTGTGCCTGAGATTTGAAGGCCATATTGTCTGATTCGTTCAAAAATCCGGGTAAACAGTCTGTATATCGGGTCATGATTTCATGATAAAATATTATATTACGAATAATATAGTATGAACAATTCAGTATAACACAAAAGCAGATGCTTCAAAATCGGGACTGTTACCGTACAAGGCTGCCGGCCGGCGGTTCTCAACGAAGTCATCTGTTCATCCGATTCGAGAACATCTGTTCATCTGATATCTGATAAACAAATATCTTATACAGAAATCGGATGTATCATTATTCCGGTTCATAGAAACCGGACTGGTAAAGGAAACAAATGAAATATCTAGAAGATTACAGTGCCGTAATTTTTGATTTTGACGGTACACTCGTAGATTCCATGGCGCTCTGGCACGAAATTGACTGCATCTACCTGGGCAGCAGAGGCCTGGAGGTACCGCCGGACCTGCATGAAGCGATTGCCGGAATGAGTTTCGAGGAAACAGCCTGCTATTTTAAAAACCGTTTTAAACTGAACGACTCCATCAGCCGGATCATGAAAACCTGGGAGAACCTTTCTCATCAGCAGTATCTGCAGAACATCTCGTTTAAACCGGGGGCGGACGATTATATCCGCAGTCTTCACCGGTCCGGCAAGCTGCTGGGACTGGCTACGTCGAATATTCCCAAAACCACCGAGGCTTATCTGCATCAGCATGGACTGAACGAGTGTTTCGGGGCGCTGTCCTACACGGGCAACGCGACAGCCGGCAAACCCGACCCTGCTGTATTCCTGAATGCTGCCGGAAAACTGGGCGTCAAACCGGAAAACTGTCTGGCTTTTGAAGATACCTGGGAAGGGATCAGCGCTGCCAAATCTGCGGGGATGGATGCTGTGGCTGTCCGGGAAAACTGGAGTCCCGGTGTCCGGGCCAGAATCGAAGCGAAGAGCGATCTGGTCATCGATGATTACCTGACTCTTCCGCGTGAATTGAGGATATCTGCATGACTGCACATTTTAACAATGACTGGGAGCATTATCTGGCTCCCGAATTTGAAAAGCCTTACTATAAAGAGCTCCATCAGAAGCTTGTTCATGAATACCGCTGTACGCATGTTTGTCCGGATATGTATGACCTGTTCAACGCTTTTCATGCCACTTCCTTCGAAAATGTGAAGGTCGTGATTCTGGGACAGGATCCATACCACGGCCGCGGCCAGGCACACGGGCTGGCTTTTTCCGTCAAGCCGGGTGTGGTAATCCCTCCGTCTCTGCAGAATATTTACAAGGAGCTGGAGGCGGATCTGGGGTGTAAGCCGCCAGAGCACGGCTGTCTCGATTCCTGGGCCCAGCAGGGTGTCCTGCTTCTGAACACATCCCTTTCCGTACGTGAGGGCGCAGCCAATTCCCATCACGGGATGGGCTGGGAAATTCTGACTGACCACGTCATTCAGATGCTCAACGAACGAAAGGAACCGGTTGTCTTTATTCTCTGGGGAAACAATGCCAGAGCCAAAAAGAAGCTGATTACCAATCCGGAGGACCTGATCATCGAATCCGCTCATCCTTCTCCTTTGTCCGCCAGCCGCGGCTTTTTCGGAAGCCGTCCCTTCTCAAAGACAAACGCTTTTCTCGAGGCGCACGGAATGGAGCCCATTCACTGGTGCCTGCCGGAACATGTGGATGCTGCAGTTGAGTACTGCCCGCATAAAAGGTCTGCCCGATGAATGCCGATACACTGCTTCTCCTGGCAATACACAACCACCTGAGCTCGACGGTTATGAACGGACTGATGGTCTTTGTAACCAGTCTGACCAACGGCGGCTTTATCTGGATCCTTCTGGGCGCGGTGCTTCTGTGCAATAAAAAAACCAGAATAGCCGGCCTGTCCATCCTGGTTGCAATCGCGCTTGATTCAATTCTGGTAAATCTGATTATCAAACCCATCGTGATGCGCGAGCGTCCCTATCTGGCACTGGGATTGTCTATCCTGATCAAAGCGCCCAATGGAACATCCTTCCCCTCAGGGCACTCTTCTGTCGCCTTCACAGCAGCTGCTGTTTACTGTATGCTGGCACGGACGAAATTCGAACGAAGATTCCGCTGGTTTATCCTGTTCTGGGCGTTTCTGACTGCTTTTTCCAGAGTCTATCTGCTGGTTCACTATCCCAGCGACGTAATCGTCGGTGCCATCCTGGGTGTGATGATCGCGCCGCTGGCGATTGTCCTGACAGATTCTATTGTGCGGGCCCTGAAAAAGCAGAAATATCCGGACCGATCCGGTTTCTTCCGGAAATTTACCGACTGTCTGCCTGATATTCCCGTTTCCGGGAGTCAGACAGACGAAACTAGCAGCGCAGCTTCTCAGGACACTGATTCACATGAGACAGACAAGGCAGCTTCTCAAGATACTGATCATGGACATATAAACAAGCACTGAAAAACAAAACGCAGGCCGGTTTCCCGGTCTGCGTTTTGTGTATCTTAAAAAAGTGAATGTACTGTTTAAATCAATAGCCGTGTCCTTCACCCAGTCCGTTCAGATCGCTTCCGTAGACTGTCTTCGCATAATTGATCGCGGCCAGAAGGTTGTCGTATCCATTGAGGATATCGTCATGGCCATCAAATTTATACGAATTGAAGGTACTGGGGATAGTCTGCATTAATCCCTCTGCTGCATTTCCGGTAAGTGAGTTGATGTCGATAATACCCTGATGCGCTTCCTGGTTTCCGTTGGATTCCGTTTTGATCTGGGCAAGAACCTTGGTAATCTGTGATTCATTGGCTTCCAGGCCGTTGGCTTTAAGCGCCTGGATTACATAAGGTCTCCAGCCTTCAATATCGCCTTCTGCGACCTGAGGAGTTCCCTGGGAGACATCGGTTCCGTTTTCGATGATTTCCGGTACCGGATCTGTCTGCTGGCTGGAAATTGTCGTTCTGCCGGTTTCCACACCATTTGAATAGGTGACCTGATCCGTCCAGTTTCTGACACCGTCCTGGCCCTGCTGGACCACGTTCTGTGTGCCGATCGCCAGCTGATCATTATCACGCTGTTCGGTTGTATACGGTATTGTTTCCGTCATATCCTGGGTTCCGGAAGTAATACGGTAAACTGTAATATTGGCAGTGTCCACACTCAGGATTGTGTCCGGGGACGGTGACACCTGGTCGACCGGTGCAACGGTAATGTTATTTTCATCGAGAACATCCTGAATGGTATGGGCGCCAGATGAAAAATTGATGACCTGGCCGTCGACTGAGATGGTCCCGTCAACTTTTTCCGCCAGATTTACACTGTCGCTGTCACTGATTCTGT
Source organism: Eubacteriaceae bacterium (assembly GCA_050945075.1). Lineage (GTDB taxonomy): Bacteria > Bacillota > Clostridia > Eubacteriales > Eubacteriaceae > UBA7485. The sequence goes on from JBMNSG010000084.1 coordinate 4,373, forward strand.
CATTTTCGTTATGATCGCATACATAGTTGCTGTCGATTTTAAATGAAGTTTTATCGATAACCTGTCTGACTGTTTCGTTCGGTCTGGACTGGACTGTTTCTGCTGCATAGGTACCCTGGGCGTTCTTGACGGTGACAGTCACCGGATCTCTGCGAAGAAGCTGATAGCAGATCATACCGCCTACTGTTAAAAGAAGAACGGCAGCGAGGAAAAGAAGCGCTTTCTGTTGTACGGAAAGCGCTGTCCGCTCTCCTGTTTGAGTACCTTTAAACATACAATTCTCCATCCATTTTCTTGTTTTTCCAATTACAGTTCTTAAAGTTCTTTAGCTATAATAGCACTTTTGTAACAATTTTGCAACAATTGTATATATCTTCTATGAGTTGTATTGTACTTGTGATGTACCATTTCAGGCCCAAATAAAAAAACAGCATACAGCTTCAACAGCTGTATGCTGCAGTTTTATTTACATAAATTTCTTCAGATACTGTCTCATCAGATCCAGTGCCTGTTCGTTATTATCAAACCCGCCCACATAGTCTTCTGCACGCTGGCGGATGGCATCTGAAAAGGCAGCCTTGTCTACCCAGACATCATTCATGCTCAGTTCTGCCCGGTTATAGTTGGCAGAAATCGTTGAGATTTTATAGTCTTCCGGTTTTCCTTCCTGCGCGATATGAAAAGTTTCTGTAAGGACCGACTCCATGGATTTAAAAACCAGGATCAGTTCGTTATCATAAGTCCCTACCGCAATTTCGGTATCTTTGTTCTGAAGCAGTACAGCATTATTAATAATTTGTGCAGCCATTCTCATTCTCCTTTATATGTTCTGTTTATTATTTTCCCTGAAGCGGGTCTGGCAAACAAAAGAAGACCAGAAAAAAACCGGCCGCGAATCCGGGCCGGTTATTGAATGCTCTATTTTCTTTTTTTCTTCTTTTTCTTAGAATCAGCAGCTGCCTGATTGTCTTCTGCCGGTTCTTCCTGCTTTTCATCCGGTTCTTCAGATTCGTCTGCTTCTTCCGGTTCATCGTCTTCGGTGATTTCCGCTTCTTCGACGCCCGATTCGTCTGAATCATCAGTCTGTTCCGGTTCGTCTGTTCCGGTTTTTGTTTCTTCATCCGCTTCCGGTTCAGAATCTTCTTCCGTCACTTCTGCTTCTTCAACATCGATGTCCTCTGCCATTTCACTGGCAAGTTCGTCGCCGTCTTCTTTTTCTTCTTCGATAAGATCCTTGACTACTTTTTCAGCAGCTGTATCCGGATCGAAGGTATCCAGGCGGGCCTGAAGCTGTTCTTTTGTTTCTGAAGACTGTACAGGATTGCCGTCTTCATCGACAGCTTCGGTATCATCTGCATTTTCTGCAGCTTCATCACTGTCAGTTTCGGCAGCTGTTTCGCCGGCTGCTTCAGCCGTGTCAGCTTCTTCCGGAGCATCGGCTTCAGAAGCTTTTAATTCTTCATTCTTCTTTTCGTCTTCCTTCTTCAGCAGTTCTCTGGCTTTTTCAATTTCTGCCTGATGGACATCATCCGCATTTTCCAGATGTTTGCCTGCAATAATCCAGCCCATTGCAAAGAACGCGGCTGCATAGAAGAAATACGGTCCAACCTGTGCAAAATACACACTGATAATATCTGCGGTTGTTACGGAATACATGTAGCTCTGACTGGTGACACTGCTGATATAAGCAGCTGTCGAAAAGATTGAGTAGAGCGCATAGCAGGCAAACAAGCCTGCAAAAACGTAAAAGATAGTGGAAATAATTCGATTTTGTTTATTCACAGTCGTTCCTCTTTTTCTGTATCTGTTTTTATTCGGCTTTTTCAGGTTCAGCTGTCTTAAAAACGTTCCCGGAGCCTTCCGTGGAAGCTTCGTCCGTTGAATCTGCCTGTACGGCATCATTCATATCCTGAGCAGCTGACTTTGAATCAGTTTTTTCTGTATGATCCTGTGTCTTGACAGATTTTTTTGATTTTTTGTCAGATTCGCTCACAGCACCGGTCTTTCCGCCCATGAGCCAGCCAAAGCCAAAGAACGCTCCGGCATAGAAGAACCATGCACTCAGCTGCTGGAACAGATAACCGACAATATCCATAAAGCCGATGCTGTAATATCCGGAACTGATTACAGAATTCAGATAAACGATGGTGGCATAAATCGAATAAAGCGCATAAACAGCAAAAACTGCAGCTAAAACCCAGCAGACAATGGCCATAATCCAGCTTGCCTTTTCCTGACTTTTGTCCATGCCGCTGATGATCCAGCCAAAAGCAAAGGCGCCGATGGTGTACAGGAAGTACGGTCCGACCTGTGCAAAGTAAACACCGAGAATATCGATGAAGGTAACAGTATAGGCACCGGAGCTTACTGCAGAATTGACATAGACGGCTGTGGAGTAAATGCTGTAGCATGCGTAAATCAGCAGGAATGCAGCAATCACATATAAAATAATACCGATGATTTTATTCGCTTTTGCCTGTTTGTCTGCAAGGTGCTGTCCGGCTGTCATCCAGCCCAATGAGAACAGGGTCAGACCATAGAACAGATAAGGGCTGATCTGCTGGTAATATACACTGGCAATATCCGCAAAGCCTACGCCTGAAGCAGAACCCGAGCTTACTGCCGAGTTGATATAGACGGCCGTCGAATAAACCTGATACAGTGCATAACAGGTAAAAATTCCTGCTATGACATAAAGAATGATGGAAATCGTTTTGTTTCTCTGAGTCATCAAAGATCCTTTCCTGAACTTTCGTTCATGCAGGCAGCACATTTGAGTCCGTATGCCGGTTGTGCGGAAAGAACTGCGTCCTTTATCGCTTCCGTCATGACTCTGGCTGCCAGTGTTCCTGCTGCATTGATGTCGGCCGGAACATCTCCGACTGACAATGCATAGACTGTATCTCCATCCGCCATGGTATGGACCGGACGTATGGCACGCGCATAGCCGTTCTGGGCCATGGCAGCGATCTTACAGAGCTGCGCCTTGTCAAATTTTCCGTTCGTTATAATAATTCCAAGTGTCGTATTGCTGATATCACCCTGCTTCTTTTCGATTTCTGCAGCTGCTTCAAACAGGGTCCCTGTAAAAGCCGCTTCCTGCATCCGGTACATCAGCGCTTCCGAGCTTTCGAAAGCCGTCTGATCTTCGGAGAGCAGTCCTGCCAGTTTTATGCCGGCATCAGCATCAAAAATATCACCGAGTGCATTGACTGCAGCTACTGCACCGACTTTCAGTTCGCCGATCTGAAAGGCAGCAAATCCGATTCCCGATTTCATCATCCGGGCCGGACCTGCCAGCTTGCCTACCGTACACCCTGTCCCGGCTCCAACATTACCTGAAGCAGGTTCTTCGCCTTCAAAGGCGTTCAGGCAGGCCTGATATGCCATTTGCGCATCCGGAAAGGCAGCACTGTCCCCGACACACAGATCATACAGATCCGACTGACATACAAGCGGTACTTTTGCAAAACCCGTATCCAGCCCGATTCCCCTTTCCTGAAGGAAGGACATCACACCGTTGCCGGCACCAAGTCCGAAAGCCGAACCGCCGCCCAGAAGCACTGCATGGATACAATCCGCAGCAGCCTGTGGATTCAGAAGTTCGGATTCTCTGGAAGCCGGACCGCCGCCTCTGACGTCGACACCTGCACACATTCCCGTTTCAGACAAAACCACGGTACATCCTGTGCCTGCATCAACATCGCCTGCATGACCGATTCGAACTCCCGGAATACTGCTGATACTGATTCTTTTTAGTACTGTATTCATTATTCCCTTTCTTACTGTTACTCACTTAAAATTATGGGGATCGCTTTTTTGCGTAAACGACGCCATTTCCCTGTTTTTCGGAATCCGGCCGCCTTTTCCGTCTGTTTTGATCTCGCTCCCGGTGATGTCCCGGGCGGTCCGGCCTGTCCGCTTCCCGGCTTTTCCATAAAAAGAAAAGGGAATCGCAGCACTGCTGCATCCCCTCCTGTATCGATTATGAACTGCTTTTACTGTTCAGATATTCTTCCAGCGTTGTGTTCTGATCTGTAATTTCCTTAGCCGCGTCTTTACCGACGTACCTGAGATGCCAGGGTTCATAGGTATAACCGGTAATACTTTCTTTCCCGTCTGGATAACGGATAATAAAACCGTATTCTGCCGCATGAGCCGCGACCCATTTTCCTTCGTCCGTTGTCCCGAACGCTTCTGTCAGATCGTAATCGTTGGAAGCTGATGAAATATCCATGGCCAGTCCGGTTTCATGCTCGCTGTAACCTGCCGGAGCACTGGTCATATCCGCCTGTTCTTCTCCGTAAGCACTGATTTCATCGTTATGGACATCCACCTGAGAGGCATAGTCCCGGTACCCGGAAACACAGACCAGGGAATAGCCCTGGGCAGATGCTCCTGCAAACAGAGATTCAAGTGCATCACTGGCCTCCTTGCAGAGCTTGCATTCGCGTAGCGAATCGAGCGGGACAGTCACCAGATCCTGAGGCGAATAACCGTCCGGAATAGCGTTATCCTTATTGACCAGCATGAGCAGATCATTTTCTGTATGCGGTTCAGCTTCCACGACCTCCGTCTGCTGCGGCTGGATAATGTCGACCTTGCGAACCTGGGCAGCGGGCTTGAAAACCTTGAAAACAAGCGCAAAAGCCCCCCAGATAATCAAGGCGCAAACAGCTGCAATGACTGTGGAGGTGAGAATAAAGCGTTTATAGTTTTTGACACGTATTTTCATGAAATTGCAAAGTTGTCCGTTTCTATTGAAGATTTGATTGTCATTCTATCAGAAAGCATATGGTTAAGCATATCCGAAATACTGCTGTTCTGTTTAAAATTATCCTAAAAAAGGAACCCTGAATCGCGCAGAAGTGCGGATCCGGGGTTCCCTGTACCGTCTTTTGATCTCTTTTTCCGGTAACGGCGTTACGCCACCGCCGGTGTGATCAGGATTTTGTGTGCCAGAAGCTTGACTTCTCTTAACGTTCCCGCCACATCCATTTCATCGCCAAGCAGATCTGTCAGCTTGAGGCTGCCGTCTGCATTGGGGCAGATATCCACGACGTATTCCATCAGTTTTTCTTCCCCGTCGTCCCTGACGAGGTATGCTGTTGATTCACACATAACTTCCTCCCGGCCGGGAAGCTTATTTTGTCTGCGCTGCCGCAGTCTGTGCTTCCGGTTTCTTTTCTGCAGGTGCCTGTGCAGCAATATCTTTTTTTACCAGGTCAAGGGCCGCACCCAGAGCCGTATTCGCCTGATTGACAGCATCCACTGCCTTGTCAATTTCGGAACTGATGTCAGTTTTTCCGGCAGCTTTCATTGCCGAAGACCATTTTTCATATTCCTTATTATGTTCATTATTGTGATCTGCCCAGTGCGCCAGCAGTTTTTCCAGCAGCGCGTACTGTTTGGTCAGATCTTCTCCTGTATGCGGTTCTTCATGATGATGTGAGTGGGCCATCTTAATCCTCCGATTTTTCATTTGATCGATTACATCAGGATAAACCG
>JBMNSG010000085.1:0-9823 GCA_050945075.1 Eubacteriaceae bacterium
ATCGCATTTCCGGATATAGCTTGCATCTGCTGTCGCTGCTTCAACAATGCTGTGATGATCCAGCAGATACCGGATTACCCGTTCATAATCCTGCTGTGGGAAACAGGCGTTGCAAACCACCTTTCCTTTATGCTGCACATAGCCCCCGGACGATGCAACAACCCCGTCAAACCCCAGGTCCAGTACCCGCTGTTCAATCAGCGAATAAGGCCGTCCGGAACAGATACAGACCATATGTCCGTTTTTCTGCGCCTGCCTGACCGCCCGTATTGCGCTTTCCGGGACTGAACCGTCCGCGTCTCTCAGTGTGCCGTCTATATCCAGAAATACTGCTTTGCTCATGCTTTCTCCTGTATTGATCCTTTCAATTTCCTGACTGTTTCCTGATTTTCTGTCATAAAAAATCAGACTCATCCAATAGTCCTGTGTACTATTGTATTCTTTCAGACAGATCTGCGAAACGAAAAAAAGCCGGAAAAATTCCGGCTTTTCTTATAAATCTGCATGGGAAACGGGACCGGATCAGTCCGTCCGTTTGTTCCTGTGTTTTCCACAGACAGCAGCGCCCAGAACGGCTGTCGAGACCAGAAGCAGTGCGCCCCAGGGAGTACCGCTGCCGGTAATTCCGGTAGCTGCGTTGACTGCTGCGTTTCCGGATGTTGCAGTGCTATTGTCTGTCGCTGCGGCTGTGCTGTTTCCGACAGCTTCAGAACTGGCATCCTGTCCTGTTTGTCCGCCCTTATTCTGATCTGCCTGTTTCTGCAGCTCGCTTATTTTCTGAAGCAGCGTGTCGCAGTTATCGAGAATCGCCTGAACGGCATCTTTTTCGGATTGTGCAGCGCCAGTAAGATCCAGTGCCTGTGCATTCTGCCTGACTGTTTCTATTGCAGCCTGATCCGTTACTTTGACATTGTCTACCGTAATCCCGGCAATCGATGCCGCGAGCGAATCCACCGGCTTCATGGTAACCGTACAAGTCGTTGTATTGCCGGCCTTATCCTCTGCCACCAGTGCGTAAACAGCATCGGTATTCCCATCCAGCGTAACCGGGCTGGGTACAGCCTGTCCGTTAACAGTAACCAGACTCAGGTTCTTATCTGCAGCATCGGCCGTCTGCGTGGTGTAGTAAGTACTGCTGCTGACACCGGAGATCACCGGAGGTGTTGTATCATATTCGGCCCCGTCAGTAGAAAGATAGGTGACGTTGCCGGCTTTATCCGTCAGACGCACGTAGCAGACAAACTGTCTGGCATCTTCCAGGCTGATGGAACGTTTTGAACCCTGCTGCCAGCCAGTGAGGTTTTTAACTTCTTCCAGTGACAGCGCTTTATCCGCCAGTACCGTTTCAATTTTTTCTATGCCCGAGGTGTCGGGATCCGCCGTCACACTGACGGTCTGGGTGTCGTTGAAGAAAAGACCGAAGCTTATCTGGTTCAGGAATGTGCGCCAGCTGCTGGTACTAATGGAAACTGTACCGGCAGGTGCGGTTTTGTCAATCTTGTATGGTTCAGACACCTGACTGGAGATGGCACCGGTTGATGTGTTCTTAACATAGAAGGAAAGCGTACCCTTGTCTGTTTCGTCTGAGGCAGATAGCGTCTGGCTCCAGCTTCCTTCTGCTGTATTGGTGGTCGAGAGCAGATAACCATCTTTCGCTGTTACAACAAAGTCCTGATTACTCCAGTCATTCGAACTGGCTGTATAGTCGGTTCCCGCCGCAGGCTGATACTTGTTGTAAATAGAAGCAGTCAGGGTGCCGGGCTGTTTGAGTGTATAGTTGGCAGCAGCCGTTCCATCCATTGAGAAAGGAGTCGAAAGGCTGATGGGAATATCGTCACCGACTGCGGATGATTTAAATTCCGGCACTCCGCTTACAAGCCGGACATCATCCCCGGTGATTACACCGTCAAGTGTCGGAGCAGAGTCAAATGCTGCTGTTGTCGTTCCATCATACTGCTTATCCTTAACCACTGCATGAACGGTCAGTTCTTTTGGTGATATCACAGCAGTGGCGAAATCATCCGCAACGGTTGTATAGTTTCCTGCATCATCTCCGGTAAGCGTGTATACAACCTGGACGGTTTGTGCTGCAGCCCCCGCTTCCGGACTTGAAAACACACCGGAACCGGAAACATTTACTTTATCCCCGTCTACGATTCCGGTAACAGTACCGGGCGTTACCGTTGCAGCAGTTGTTCCGTCATAAATTTTATTCTGAGCTGTCGTACCAGAAATTGTGAGCTGTTTGGGAGAGATTGTGAAATCCTTCGTATCACTCGCCTGGTTATTTCCGTCCTGATTAACAGTAACACGGACTGTATAACTGCCGGCTTCTCTGGGAGCGGTGGTTGTGTAGTGATTTCCATCCTTAACCGTATACTCCACTGTAACCGCTCCGTTTAACATTGATGTATATGCCGGGGCTTCAACAGCTTTTCCGTCGTATACTTTCGAAAGATCTCCGGTAATCTCAACGCTCTTCCCAACACTCACATTATCAATGCACAATGCAGACTGATTCGTTGAACCATAGTGACGGAAGGCAATATAAATATTCTGTCCACTGTATTGAGACAGGACAGCAGTCCGTTCCAGATAGCCCTTGGAATCTCCATCCTGTGTCAGTTTCCCACTGGTAAGTTTTTCCTCAGACACTACTGTAAAGTCATTCTCATCTGTTCCGGTCGTGCTGACGAGTACCTGATACTTTTCTTCCGGTTTATCAATGTCTGACGCTGTCACATGGTATTTCAGTGTAGTATTGCCGTTGACACTGATTGCCGGGCTGATCATCCAGTTGTCCGGAGTCAATGCCTGACCCTTGTCATTTACAGATGCGGAAACCATGGCGTTTGCTTCATCCTGTGCAGAACCAGACGCCGCAGTCCAGCCATTGCCGTCACTATCTTTATCTTTAAAAGTCCATCCCACAGGAAGACTCTGGAAATTCAGTTTTTCAAAGCTGTCGCTCCAAGGCAGTGATTTAACACCTCCGGAAAAATCCATTACTTTTGCGAAAGCACTTGCAATTTCCTTATGTCCGGCAGCATTGGGATGTGGATCGAGCGAGTACGAATTCACTGCGACGCTGGAATTGGTCAAGTCCGCTGTTGAATCCTTGATTACTGAATAGACATCCACAAGTGTATACTCGGATGATGCTGCACCGAATGCCTCGTTTATTTTTGTAATATACGGTTCGGTCAGTGTTTCCAGGTTCAGAAACGATGTTCCATTATATATAATATCGCATCCTTTATAAGGGTTGTAAATATTGGAAACATAGATACGAGCATCCGAATTCAGAACTTTTATTTCTTGAACAATCTTGTTAAGATTGTCCTTATAGTCGTTACAGGCCTTTAACAAATCTTCGTTCAGTTTCTTGTCCGTATTTTTGTTCGGATCCAGAGCACTTTCCAACTTCCCAGTAGCATTAAAAAGTGTTAGTAGTGCAATAGAGTCGTTGTTTAAAGCATTTTGTATAAGGCCGGTTACCGTAGTTTGAAGTTCACTTACCTTACAATTGAAGGCATTGGCGACAATCTCCTGAAACGGACCCAGCAGATCATTGGATCCAATGGAGATGGTAATGCTTCCGGCGGAAGCAACAGCATTCTGATAGCCGGTATCATCCTTCAGTCTGCTAAGCAGATCACTGCTGGTCATGCCGTCCACTGCAAGGTTTGTATAAGACGGCGTATTCTGATCGAAACAGGTGCTGAGCAGCGTCGGATAACTGTTAATACTCTTCTTATTCGCATCCGTATAGTCAGTAAGACCATATCCGGTAGCAATACTGTCCCCGAGAGCCAGATAACCGGTTTTCTTAGACGTATCCTGTGCAAATACAGAAGAAGGGATGACACTTAATACAAGCGTCAGGCACAACAGGAGACTGAGGATTCTTTTTTTCATGAGCATTCCTTTGTAATACGGGTGTGGCAGATGTTTCGTTACGGGGTTGATGGATGAAGCTTTCGTTGAAATTCAGGCAGGACATAGAACAACATATTTCTTTATTGTGTTTACTAATTTATACAGGTATATTTTAACATTTCCAGTGGCTGATGCAATGAACAGGGACAGCAAATCCCTTAAACAATCACGAGAAATCAACAGAAACATTTTTAAGAATCTCTTTGTTTCGTCTTGATGCAGACAGGGTAAATACGTTCGAGAATTTGTTAGCCTCCTTGAATAATCCAATACTCTTGTTAAGGAAAAACACTGTTATTACACTTATGCAATGGAGATACCGATAAACTTGTCATAAACATTGCACATTTGTGAGGATTTACAGAACATGTAGATGTCTTACTGTCTCAGCTGCGATTATTATTTATAGAAAGGACTCACATTTTGACTATTTCAGATCATATTCATGATTATTCAGAAGAAAACTATACATCCCTGACGGTTCTGACCTGGAATTTAAAGGAGCATACCACCTTTCACACGAACTCTTATCATCATTATCAGATAAGCGAATTGAATATGGAGCATTTATACCGTGACAGAAATGAAATTACCGGAATCCACGAGGATGATCGAAAGGAGGTTGTTTTTTTTATGCAGAATATTAAAAACGGTGCAGCACAAGATGTAGTGTTTGCCCGTCTCCTTACTAGCGAGGGCACCTGGCGCTGGTCGCGAATCGGGGCTGAAACCATCTTGGACGATCATGGCAATATCTCTAAAATAACAGCTGTTATTCTTGATATGGACAGGATTCTCAATGACCGGGTTAAGCTTAAAGAAACCAGCGAAAACCTTGACTGTATTCTGAATGGGATCCCGTCAGGCATCAATGTGCTGGAAATCGAAGCGGATGGTGGATTCAGACTGAAATATATTAACAGCAGCATTTATTCAATTTTCGGACTGACCGAAGACGAATATCAAAAAACCTTCCATGAAAGACTTCTGTCCGAGATGCCTGAGGACTGTCTGTTGTGTCGTTTTATGAGAGGAAATCAAAAAGAATTTCTCAAAAATGGTAATATTGAAACAGTCATAAGAGCCCGCAAATTGACCGGAGAGAAGCTGTGGATCCGCGTTCACGGTCAGATCCGCAAGCTTGAAGAGAAAACTTTCTGTTATATTTCCCTCTCAGATGTGACCGATGAAATCAACAGCCAGAGACGGGAAGCCTGGCAGAATGAACGCTACCGGCTTCTTGTGGAAAGCCACGGATTTATTTCCTTTGATTATGATCCGGATGACGACATCCTGACGCTCTATAAAAAATCAGATAACGGAGAATATAAGGAAACCGTCCTGCACAATGCAGTAGACAGGCTTCCCAGTCTGGTGGCGCAAGAAAGTCTTGAAACAGCCCGCAGCCATGCGGAACGAGCACGAAAAGAAGCCTGCCGGGGTGTTTTTGAAAGCAAAAGTATCTGGAACGACAAAAACCGGTGGAACAAGACAAAATACATTAGTATTGCTGACGATACCGGCCATGTTTACCAGATCGTAGGACTTCTCGAGGATATTGATGAGGAGAAACAGAAAGAAAAACACCTGCTTGATCTAAGCAAGCGAGATTCACTCACAGGTTTACTCAACCGCAAAGCCTTTCAGGAATATTTCGACACAAAAGCAGAAAACGAAGAATACCACAGCACCTGTGGACTGGCTCTGATCGAACTGGATCATTACCAGGAAATTGTCAGAGAATTCGGATATACCATGGGCGAGGATATCTTGAAACAGGCTGCACTGACCATGAAAGTCTGCCTTCAAAATGAAGATTTCTGCGGCCGGCTTTCCGACAGTGTGTTTGCGATTTGCTTCAAGCAGGGAAAAAGCCCAGACTATCTGAATGAAAGGCTCAGGGTTCTGCATATGGCCCTTACACAGTGTATCTCCGGATTGACGACAACAGTGAGTATCGGTATTTCTTTTGCGGAATGCGAGACATCTGATTTTCATGAAAGATTCTCCCAGGCAGATCAAGCCCTGCGGCTGGCGGAACAAGCCGGCGGCAATCAGGTTGTTGTTTACCCGGATAAGACCGAAAGTATAAGGATTACTCCCATTCAGAACTCTGCAGGTTCCGGCTCAAACCGGCTCCCCCAGACTATGAATACTGGGATAAAAGAAAAGAGCACTGAAGTAGTAACTGCAAACGGACATTGTGTACGCTTCAGAACTTTCGGCTATTTTCAGATTTATATTGACGGGCAGCCTGTCACCTTCAAACACGTGAAATCTCAGGAACTGCTGGCACTGCTGATTGACCGCCGCGGAGCTTTTGTATCTTCACAGGAGGCAATTGAATCTCTCTGGCCGGGAGAAGAAGTAAACAAAGTAACCTCGGGACGCTATCGTAAAGTGGCCATGTGGCTCAATCATTCCCTGGCAGATTATGATGTCAGCGATATTCTGGAGACTAAACACGGCGCACGTCGTCTCAATAACAGTAAAATTAACAGTGACCTGATTGATTTCCTTACCGGTAATACATCGTACCAGCAGCTCTTCAGGGGCGCATATCTGAAAAATTATAAATGGAGCGAAAGCACAGAAACCTTTCTGGAGATCCTCCATCAATCAAGACAGGTTTCTTATCCTGTGTAAGTAAACCAGCCCTGGACAAACTCTCTTTATCTTCTATATACTATATAATAGAAGATATAATAGAAGATAACAGAAATAAAAGGAGCTGCCTTTCTTAATGAAAGGCAGCTCCTTCTCTTTTGAACAGGTGATCATTCAGTGGATGTGTATTTCCCCAACCTTATCTAACACGGGTTCGTTTATCAAAATTCACCGATCTCTTTTCGCACGAATGCCTCAAACGCCGGATTCATTTTTGCGTTATATTCTTCGAACTTTCTGATCCATTCGGTATCCCAGCAAAATTGAAAATCAGGATCTGAATATTCATAGGATATTCCCCATTCAAATCCCGCATCTGCCACTCCGCGAATCTCCTGACTTTTAAGATAATCAAGTATTTCTGCCTTGTTATTGACAGCTGCTCTCGTGTAAACATCTGGAATAAATGCACATATACAATTCTTCATGATTTCGGAAATTGTAATATTCATCAAGCTTCTCCGTACTATTCCCGACATACCCTTGTCTCCTGTACTATCCGTTTATCTTGCGTTTTCTGATCATGAATACCACTGTTCCTGTACTGATTGCCAGAACAACTGCAGCAATCGGTAAAAATGCAGAACTGTGGATTCCTGTTCCCGGCGTAGTGGAAGCTGCTGAATCAACTGCTGTATCTACTGTTGATTCAGAACCAGTCGTATCGGTATCTGCCGGATTATCCGGTGTTGCGGATTCAGTTTTTGTATAGGTTACCTGGGGAATTTCAAATTTCATGGAACCGGTTGTTTTGCCATCACTGGATGTATAATCCAGGACAGCAGATTGATTCGTCGGCCATGTCGCTGTCTGTGTCGTATCATTCAGATTCAGATTATAGGAAAGCTGGACACCAGCTGTCTTATCGACCGGCACATTAATCGTCCAGACAAACTGTTCATCACCGGTGCTGCTGTAGTCTACTACATAAGGATAGACGCCGTTTGAGTCAGCCTGTCCGAATGACCACTGGTTATCGCCGGTTTTAACAGAATCAAGGCCAACTCCTCCTACAGTAAGTGTGAAAGGACTTTCGCCGTTTTCCGGCAGAACCATATCAAATTTATCGCCGATCGTATCCGTCACTGTGCCGGAACCGACCAGATAAATCAGCTCATTCTGAAGCGAATCAAAAATCTGACTGCTGTTTTCACCGTCATAGGCATAAACAGAACCAATATATTCATCGATCCAGTCCATAAAGCCATCACAGAGTTTTGTCTGCGAAGCGCCATTATCCTGCTTCGGATGATATGGCCATGAAACAGTCAGAATATGATAGCCGCTGTCTTTTGCCTGCAGAAGCTCATGACCGACCAGATAAAAGCTCTTTTCCAGTTGTGTGATATAGGCATCATTCCCCTTATGCCACAGCGTCTGGTAAACTCCTCCTTCCGGCTTTGCAAAGGTCCATGCGTCGATGTTTTCATAATCTGAATACTGATGTCCGACATTCCCCAGAATATTCAGATCGCCTTGAACGCCGTTGGCCAGCGTTCCGTTTTCAATCAGAGCCTGGACACTGTCCTTGTTGTACGCTGCGTACTGTTCGGCAGTATATTTTCCGTTATAGTCAAGTCTGGTATCATATTGGGAAACTATGCTGACAGTATCGTTGCCCGAATCGTAACAAAGGTGCATGGGTGTCCCGTTTTCATCAGAATAATAGGTGGATCCACCGTCTGTAAGCATAATCAGATATTTATCCTGATTATCCAGGGATGTATCAGACGCCAGCATTGCTTCGCCCTTCTGAACTGCACCCAGAATATTGGTTCCTGAAGAATCCTTCGTATCCAGTGCAGCTTTGAGGGTATCTGCATTGTCTCTAGTCAGTTCGACCAGATCCTGTTTTACCGTGACATTTTCTGCGAATTCGACCACGCCGATTTTAACAGAAAGGTTGTCTTTTTCAGCCAGTTTGCCTACAAGTTCCTTTGCTGATTTGATCAGTGCTTCATTATCGGTTGATGAAGATTTATCAAGCAGAAATACTACATCTGCCTGAGCTTTGTAATCCGCTTCCGGAAGGGAGAGGGTTACTGTTGTCTGCGTATTATCACCTGAAAGCTCTGTCGGGGAAGCTGTCTTTGAACCTGTTACATTCCAGGACGTGCTTTCATCCTGCGTTTCTCCATCAGCATCAGTAACCCCGGAGGCGAATGCAGTGACAGGGCTGAATGAAAACAGCAGTGTCAGAATTAAAAGGGCCGTCAGTAATCTTTTTTTCATAATCATTTTCCTCATTTCATTTGTGTCTTTTTTCCAGATAATCTCTTAATTTAAAATAGTCTTTGTCATTTTCTCTGACCTTTGCCTTAAAACCGTCGGTAAAACAAAAGCAGATATAAGGTTTATGAAGCTCCTTTCTGATCTCCTGGATCTGTTCCCATTTATAGCTGCGGGTCCGCAACAACAGATCTGTCGTTGTAATCCCGTCATTGGTGATCGTTACTTCTCTATTGAAATAATTTAAAGTCAGATAAACCGCCAGGCCCAGTAAAACCAGAGCAACGGGTAAAAAGAATCTGAAAAAGAAATCAGATCCCCAGTCCGTGTAACCAGCCAGGAGAATCATAAGCAGTGACATGGCATAGCTTACAATCGCCGAGAATAAATTGGCTGCGGTGTGGGCTGAACAGTTTATAGTGAATTCTTCCTGAATCATGTTTTATTACGCTCATCAGGCAGTGCGGCAATCCTGCTCTCTGCTCCGGTACATTCTGCTCCATCGTCATTTGTTTGGGCTATCCCCGTCAGTTCTGGAACAAACCTCGTAGGCTGACCGTCTGAAACCGGGTTGGCTGCTGCCCTGACCAGATAACTCAGCAAAACTTTTATGGTCCCTGCGATGGGAACCGCAAGCAGCATACCTATAGTCCCCATAAGCTGCCCAAAAAAGAATACGGAAAAGATAATTCCTATAGTGCTCAATCCAACACTTTCCGTCATAAGAGTAGGTGCCAGTATATTGCCGCAGAAAACCTGTACGACGCCCATCCATACAATGATGAGCAAGGTCGGAATGATCCCCGAAAATATGGACAATATAGCAATAACAAAACAGCTTAACGTGACTGATCCAACTCTCAGATCAGTCACGAGTCCAAACCATCTGGACGGATTTTCGGATATTGCTTCAAGGTTAAGCAGGGATGAAACCCACATGAATTCCTCCAAATAAGAATAAAAATAGGATATAAATAAAAATATTTTA
>JBMNSG010000086.1:0-9801 GCA_050945075.1 Eubacteriaceae bacterium
GCCTGGAATCTGATTAAGATCGGTGATGAATACGGATGGGTCGATACCACCTGGGATGACCCGAACTTTACGGATGAACAGGGCGGAAGCCGGGACTACACGTATTTTGGTATTTCAACGGCGGATCTGACGAAAACACACACACTGGATTCGTCATTGACAACCTACCCGGATATTGCCGAACCTTCCTGGAATTATTTCACCAAGGAAGGGCTGAGTTTCGATTTGAACAACAGCGGAGACTTTTCCAAGATCACCCAGGCCATCGACAATGAAGCAGCCGCCGGGGGACACGAGCTGATGGTGCGGGTTGCATCGGCCGATCAGGTGGATACTCTGTTAAACAATATGTCCTACGACAAAGTCAGTTCAAATTATAATCTGACCTATATCAGAAACGATTATTATCCGGTAATCCGGTTTATGTTTTAAGAGAAGGGAAGCGTGCAGACACGCTTCCCTTTTTTCATTCAGACCTGCCGGTTTATTTTCCTCCAGGGCTGAAGTTGTTTCTTGCTCCGGAAGTGTTAGTATGCATTGACTTTGCCTGTAAATCAGTTTATACTAACATTAAGAAATAAGGATAACAAAGTCGAGGAGGCAAAACTCATGGCACTGACTGTTGCACCCAAAGGTGACTTTTTCACCATAAGCAGAATTACCGGACGAGAAAAAACAAGACAGTTCCTGAAGACTCTTGGTTTTACCGAAGGAGAAAAAGTTTCTGTTATATCGGAATTAGGCGGAAACATGATTGTCAGCGTCCGGAATTCCAGAATAGCTCTTGACCGCGATATGGCAAGAAGAATACAGGTAGCATTATAGGCGGATTTCCGAGCCCGGACGGGCTTATTTTTTTGCGAAAAAACAACAGGTCTGGTTTATAATGAATCCGTACAAAGCGCTGATCTGTCAGAACAGGTCAGTGGCTGGATATAGAAGGAGGGTATGATGTCTTTAGTAGAAGAAATGCTGGAAAACAACCGGAAATTTGTTGAAAATGAAGAATATAAAAAATATACCACGGACAAATATCCGGACAAGAAAATTGCTATTTTAACTTGTATGGATACGCGGCTGGTAGAACTGATCCCGGCAGCACTTGGTATTAAAAACGGCGACGTCAAGATGATCAAGAATGCCGGAGGGATGATCACAGATCCCTTTGACAGTGCTGTCAGAAGCCTGCTGGTGGGTATTATCGAGCTGGGCGTGGAAGATGTGATGGTTATCGGCCATACCGACTGCGGAGTGGCCGGTATCAATGCGGAGATGATGATTGATGATTTGCTAAAACGGGGAATCTCTCAGGATCATATCGACATGATGCGGTACAGCGGCATTGATTTTGAAACCTGGCTCCGGGGCTTTGACACCGTAGAAGGTGCAGTTGATGAAACCGTCGATATGCTGCGCCATCATCCGCTTATCCCGGATGATGTAACGATAAACGGCTATGTGATTAATACAGAAACAGGCGAGCTGACCATTCTGGATATCTGACCGCGAGAAATTGTTCCCGGAAACAGGTTAAAACAGCCGCGCGAACAAGAAATTCTCTGTGTTAAGCCGGTTTTTCCGGTACGCTGATATCGTCTTCTTTTATAATTGAATAAAGAGGTTATACGATTATGAAGAATACAATTTTTAAACCGGCAAAACTGGGTGCGCTGACCCTTGATACCAGAATATTAACCGTAGGCAGACGCTTTGATGCCATGCTGCAGGACAATACCGGAAGCGGTGCCGTCATTGCAGGAGATTTTGTACCCTGCGCAGAACTGGCGGTTCCGGATAACGGGGAACGCACCATGGTTCTGTCCGACCAGGATATCTTTATTCATAAAATGTATCTGCAGATGAAGGATCTGTGCTGGACTCCGGTATTTGCAGGATTGATGCATCCGGGGCCGGGAGCTCAGGCCGGTCAGCCGCTCGAGCTTCCGTCAGTTATCAGCGGAAAGAATTACGGAAGAGAAGCACAGCGCATTTCAACTTCCGGTTGTGAAGTTCTGGCCTCTGAATTTGCTACAGCTGCCGCAGCTGCAAAAGCGGCCGGATACAGCGGAGTCTGTATCGATATGTCCTGCCATACCCTGCTGGGCGCTTTCCTGAGTCCGGAACTCAATCAGCGCGCAGACAAATACGGCGGTTCTGTTTTTAAGCGGATGCGCCTGCCGGCAGAAACCATCACAGCTGTCAGAGAAAAACAGCTGCCGGAATTTTCAATAATCGTTTCGTTCAGCGTTGCACCATGCGGACGCTCTGTCGAAGAAATGCTGCTGCAGATTGCTTTTCTTGAAGAAGCCGGAGCGGATGCCATTCTGCTGGACTACGAAGGAGAAGGCGATCCGGAGCTGACGCAGCGGCTCAGAGAAGCCTGCGATGTTCCGGTAATCAGGCGTCCGGAAGCCCCGACATTCCTGGCCGGTATGCGCCTGGTCAATAATGGATTGGCAGATTTTGCATTGGTCTGATTTGATTCAGATGATCGGAAGTCCGGTTGCTCCAAATGGAATGTCCGGCAGAGAATGGACAGAAAACAGACAATAAAAAAAAGAGGCGCTGGCCTCTTTTTTTATTGAATACTCTTAGAGAGCTTCTACAGCTTTCAGAGCCTTTTCGGCGATAGCAATCTTGTCAGCTTCTGCTGTTGCTTTAGCTTCTGCGCCTGCACCCTTATGAATTCTTTCATAAGCTTTCAGAACGCCGATTGTTTCGTCAAGACGATCTTTCATGTCCTGAGCATATTTGCCGCTTTCACCATAGGTAGCTTCTGCCTTTTCAATGAGGCTGTCTCCATAAGCGGATCCACCGACTGCTGCTTTCAGAGCTTCGACTAACTGTTCCTTTGAATATGCCATTGTATGGCCTCCTTGTATAATCTTTTCGTTTTTTATTTACCCCATACACTGGGATAATAACATGTTATGAATTTTCTTTAATCAGCTGTTCAAATACTGACTGTGGCTGTGCACCAAGCAGTGTCTGGACCACCTGACCGTTGACAAATACTTTAATCGTTGGAATATTCTGAACTCCATAGGCTTCCGCCAGATCCGGACTGTTGTCAATTTCCACCTGGAAAAACTGTGCCTGACTGGCAAGATTCTGTGAAATCTGATCCCATTCCGGCATGAATGCCTGACAATGCGGACACCAGGAAGCATAGAATTCTACAAATACTATACCGCTCGATTCAACTACTTTCTGTTTGAAGTCATCTAAAGTGAGAACCATGGTTACACCTTCTTTCTGTTCATCAACTTAGCTTCTTAGGTTATACCCATGTCTCCTTTATTTCTTCAGGGAACGGAAAGGAC
The DNA here is from genome assembly GCA_050945075.1 of Eubacteriaceae bacterium. Lineage (GTDB taxonomy): Bacteria > Bacillota > Clostridia > Eubacteriales > Eubacteriaceae > UBA7485. The sequence continues at coordinate 3,324 of JBMNSG010000086.1, forward strand.
TATTTATCAAGCGCTTCCAGAGCTGCGAGAGCTTTTTCTACAACAGCCATTTTTTCAGCATCTGCTGCAGCTTCTGCCGGCTTATCTGCCTTGGTATCATGTTCGATTACGCCTTTGTAACCGCCGATTGCATCATGCAGTCTGTCTACCATGTCCTGGCTGTATTTGCCGGTTTCACCATAAACCTGTTCTGCTTTGGCAATGATTTCTTTGCCTTTTTCTGTATCACCGACTGCTTTTTCCAGAGCGGCAATCATTTCTTCTTTTGTGTAAGCCATTTTTACTACCACCTTTTTGAATTAGATTTGTTGATTTCTATATACCACTTCTCAAAAGCTTAAAACACAGAACCAGTCACATCGAACCATAAAATCAAAAAAAAGAGGATGAAATTGCGCACGTAACAGCTGCGCCTGAAAAAATGTAACCCGGGTTAATTAAGGTGATGAAAGAGTTAAACGGATGATGTGTCTATCATAATGTTGTCGAAAACAATATTTTATACGGCTTGAATGTTTATGAAATTCTAATAACTGAAGAAAAATTTTAAAAAGCAATACAAATGCTCAAAAACAATAAAAAAGTTCCCGCAGACTTCAAGTGTTGCGGGAACTTTATAAAATCAGTGTAAAAACAGATATATTAGTTTTTTAAGGTAGAAATTAAAATCTGAAGCTGAGTAATCAGCTTTACAGTAATTCCGAAATGAAGTTGCGCATTTCATGTCCGGATTTTAGGAATGTTGCGTTATTGTGCCCTGCGGGCAATCACGGCGATTCGTCCATCGTCAATATCAAAAACGCAGGTGGACAGTGTTACAATCTGATCATTCGGCGACACCGTGATCCCGGTATTGTAAAGTGATGCCTGGATAATGCGGTCGTAATACGCCAGAAAAGCTTCCTGATCCGCAAACTGAGGCTGACGGTAGTCATAATCCGCAGCGACCTTGATTACCGCGAAAATCTGATAGGGAATGGGCTGATCGCCTTCGTTAACCCGGGTATAGTAAACAGTCGGATGACTCTGCCAGTATGAACTGTCTTCATATTTATTCAGTCCGTTAAAGCCGATCTGATTTCCATAAGTACTGGAGTGACCGTAAAGAACAGAATTCTGCATGGCCGGGTCAGCAGTAAGGCTGAAATCACAGTCCAGAAATACATTTCCGAATTTATTGTAGGACCGGGTGAAGTCATGATCCAGATAATAATCATTATTGTCGGTCTGAACCACAGGATAATCCACGATGGTATCCGGAATCCAGACCCATCCAACCGTTTCGGGATTCTGGGCCAGCAGACTGTCCCAGTTAATGGTATGGTCTCCGTTATCGTCATTGATAACATCCGCCCTGATTCCCCGATAAGTCTGATAAGACTGAATATCCGGCCAGTACGTATTCAGCAGTGCAATGATACAGCCAATAATTACAATAATACAGATATATATAATAAGATTGGACAGGAAGCTCCGTTTTTTCTTTTTTGTTTTTGTCATGTATACCTCATTTCAAGATAATCTGAAACTGTCTCCTTATTATTTTACATGAATCAGGCAGTGATTTAAAGCTGGCCTCCGGAAGCCCTGTACATATATAATAGAGATAATCTAAACCAGCCGGCTTTCTGCCGGTCGTTCTGAGTAAATTCGTTTGACACGGGAATCCGAAACGTGTTAAACTAACATAGTTATGAAGCCGCACGCCACTGGTTTCGAAGCGAAAGCACCAGGGCGGCGAGACTGGAATGAGGAGGTATATAGTATGTACGCAATTATCAAAACAGGCGGAAAGCAGTACAGAGTCGCCAAAGATGACGTGATCGAGGTGGAAAAGCTGCCGGTACAGGCCGGAGACGATGTCACTTTCGAAGAAGTTCTTGCAGTTAACGACGGAGACAATTTTACAGTCGGTGCTCCTGTAGTAGACGGCGCTTCTGTCAAAGCCGAAGTTGTAGAAAACGGCAAGTCCGAAAAGGTAATCATCTATAAGTATAAATCTAAGAAAGATTACCGTCGCAAACAGGGACACAGACAGCCGTATACAAAGGTTAAAATTACAGATATCGTTCTCTAAACCATGACTAATATCACGTTTCGAACCCGTTACGGACATATCTATCAGGTGACGTCAGAAAATCACACCAGTTACGATTCGCCAGGATACGATATCGTCTGCTCTGCGATTTCTGCATTGATGATTACAACGGCCAATGGCCTGACATCAGTTGCCCGGATTCCGGATGTTGAAATTAAAACAGATCCGGCAAGCGGATATATGTTTATCGGAGTACCGCGGATCGGAATGGAACCGCGTGATCAGATCAAATCTGATCTGCTGCTTGAAACCCTCGAAAAGGGACTGATGGCAGTCGAAGAAGGGTATTTCGAAAACGTGGATATACAATGGATCGCAGACGATCAAGAATAACACAGGAGGACACAGCTCATGATTAAAATGGATCTTCAGCTCTTCGCCCATAAAAAAGGGGTCGGGAGTTCCAAGAATGGCCGCGACAGTGAATCAAAGCGTCTCGGCGTAAAGCGCGGTGACGGCCAGTTCGTTACAGCAGGTAATATTCTCGTAAGACAGCGCGGAACACACATCCACCCGGGCCAGAATGTTGGACGCGGCAAGGATGACACGCTCTTTGCAATGGAAGACGGCGTTGTCCGTTTCGAACGCTTAGGCCGTGACAAGAAACAGGTCAGCATCTATCCGAGAGAAGCCGTACAGTAAACAGTCAGCCCTGCAGTGCTTTGCACTGCGGGGTTTTTTCATAGGCGCCCGTTTACGGCCTCAGGGCTGTGTGGGTATATACGGAAATATCAAAGAAATGAGGAGCGGCTATGTTTATCGATCAGGCGCAGATTTATCTGACAGCCGGTAACGGCGGTCACGGCGGGATGAGTTTCCGACGCGAAAAATATATTCCCAACGGAGGCCCGGACGGCGGCAATGGCGGCCGTGGCGGCGATATTATTCTGGAAGCAGACAGCGGTTTAAGAACGCTGCTGGGTTATAAATATAAAAAGAAATACAGGGCAGAAAGCGGCGGCAATGGTACCGGTGGACGTTCTGCAGGAAAAGCCGGACAGGATCTGGTTCTGAAGGTACCGGAAGGCACCATTATCAGAGACAAGGAAAGCGGCAGGATCATTGCAGATCTGAAAAAAGACGGTGACCGGGTAATCGCAGCCAAAGGCGGCCGCGGCGGACTGGGCAATATGAATTTTTCCACCAGTACCAGACAGGCACCTCGTTTTGCACAGGGCGGCGTCCGCGGACAGGAACGGATTATCGAACTGGAACTCAAGCTGCTGGCGGATGTCGGCCTGCTCGGATTTCCGAATGTCGGAAAATCAACCTTCCTTTCCCGGGTCAGTGCAGCCAAACCGAAGATTGCCAATTACCACTTTACTACCATTACACCGAATCTGGGTGTTGTTGATTATAAAGGATACGAACCTTTCGTTATCGCAGATATACCGGGGATTATCGAAGGCGCCCATGAAGGAACGGGTCTTGGCATTCAGTTCCTGCGTCATATAGAACGGACGAAAATGCTGGTCCATTTTGTCGATATCTCGGGAAGTGAAGGACGGGATCCGCTGACTGATTTTAAAACGATCAACGAAGAACTGCGTGAGTACAACGAAAAGCTTGCGGACAGAAAACAGATTGTAGCGCTGAATAAGGCGGATCTGCTGTCTGATCCGGAAGAAGTTGAGATGATCAAAAAAGAATTTGAAGATCTCGGCTATGAAACCTTCGTTATTTCCGCAGCCACCGGACAGGGACTGGACCAGCTGATTTCCCGCTGTACCCAGCTGCTGGATGAAATACAGGAACCGGAACCGCTGTTCGATCTGGAACCGGAAGAAGAAGTTCTCTATACGGCTGATTTTGATGATGAACCCATCAAGGTGACCATTGAAAATACCCGCGACGGACGTGTTTTCGTTGTTGACGGGGATTTCGAACGCCTGATCAATTCAGTCAATTTTGACGACCTGGATTCTGTCGGTTACTTCCAGCGCAAGCTGGCAGACCGCGGTGTATTCAAAAAGCTCGAAGAAATGGGCATTCAGGAAGAAGAACTGGTCCGGCTTCAGGATATAGAATTCGAATACTTTAAATAAGTCCGATACAGGACGGAAGGAACAGAGTCATGTTAACAAGCAAACAACGTTCATACCTGAACAGTCTTGCTGTGCAGATTCCCGACATTATTTTCGTCGGTAAGGATGGAATCAACGATGAGGTCGTGATCCAGACCCAGAATGCACTGAAAGCAAGAGAACTGATCAAGGGTAAAGTTCAGCAGAACGCGCCCGTTAATTCACAGGAAGCGGCTGACGAACTGGCGAAAAAAGCAAAATGCGAAATCGTCAGGGTTATCGGAAGCAAGTTTATCCTGTATAAGAAAAATCCGCAGAAAAAAGAAAATATCATTCCGACGAAAAACGCGCAGTCCGCAAAGAAATGACCGCGAAAGTTCGAAAAATCGGCCTGTTCGGCGGGACTTTCGATCCGGTTCATTACGGTCATCTGATGATCGCCGAAGAGGCGAGGACACTGACCGGGCTGGACGAAATCATTTTTATCCCTGCCGGGCAGAATCCTTTTAAGCCGGCACAGACGAAAGAAGAAAGAGAACACTGCTACCGGATGCTGATGCTGGCTACCGGTAACAACAGTGCTTTCCGGATATCCAGAATCGAACTTGATAAACCAGGTAAATCATTTACAGTGGATACGGTCAGAGCCATTCAGGCAGCTGAAGATGCGGAGTACTCGTTTATTATCGGCTCGGACCTGCTTTATCAGATCGATACCTGGCGGGAAGCAGAAAGCCTGCTGCGGCAGATCGGCCTGATTGTCGTCATGCGTCCGGATGACTGCGGACGTGATCCGCAGAAAAAGATCCGTGAAATCGAGAATCATTTCGGTACACATATCAGCTGTATCGAGGTCCCGATGATGGGGATTTCGTCTACGGATATCCGCAGGATGACTGCAGAAGGAAAGTCAGTCCGGTATTATACACCGGATCAAGTGATTGATTATATACAGGAGCATCATCTATACACTATGTCGGAATCTGAAACCAGAACGTACAATATTAATGCATTCAGAAAAAAACTGAAAAAAATACTGAAACCGGGCCGCTATGAGCATACGCTGGGCGTGACGGAAACAGCAGAAAAACTGGCAAAGCGCTGGGGAGCTGATCCTGAAAAAGCAAAGGCAGCGGGAATGCTGCACGACTGCGCCAAGGCCATGAGTCTTAAAGAGCTGCAAAAGGCGGCCATTCAGGCAGAAATCGACGCGGACCCGATGATGTTTGCCAGTACGGCACTGCTGCATGCGCCTGTCGGGGCATGGATAGCGGAAAAAGAATATGGGGTTACGGATCCTGAAGTTCTTTCTGCGATTGCTTCACATACAGTCGGAAAACCGGAAATGAGTCTTCTGGATAAAATCATATTTCTATCAGATTATATTGAACCGGGAAGAGATTTTCCGGGCGTTGAAAAAGTCAGAGAAGAGGCCGTAAAAGATCTGGACCGGGCAGTGCTGGATTCTATGTCAGGAACCATCAGCCATCTTGCCGGAACCGGTGCACTCATTCATCCGAGAACCGTGGAAGCCAGAAATGCTCTGATAAACGAAATAGAAAGCAGGAAACTGTCACACTGCTGAAAAAGCGAAACATTTAAGGAGTAAAATGGAAGCGAAACAACAAAGCGCAGAACTTGCAGCCCATATCAGGGACTGGATTGAAGAAAAGAACGGCAAAGATATCAAGGTGCTGGATATCAGCGAAGTTTCTTCACTGGGAGATTACTTCATTATAGCCAGCGGTACTTCAGACCGCCAGGTTACAGCTATTGCTGACAATATTCAGGACAAGGCCACAGAAATGGGCATTGAACCGAAGAATGTCGAAGGACTAAGAACCGGGCACTGGATTCTTCTCGATTATTACGACGTGATTGTCCATATCTTCCAGGAACAGGACCGCGAGTTTTATAACCTGGAACGTCTCTGGAAAGACAGTCAGGAAGTAAACTTCTAACTGAATCAAAAGGCAGACCGGCAGGCCTGCCTTTCTTTACGGTAAACTGGTTTGGATCGACAGCGATCCTGTCCGAACAGAAAGCAAGAGGAAACAATGAAAATAGGTATCGTAGGCCTGCCTAATGTAGGAAAAAGCACCATTTTTAATGCACTGACGAAAGCCGGTGCCGAAGCGGCCAATTATCCGTTCTGCACCATCGACCCGAATGTCGGCGTGGTAACAGTTCCGGACAACCGGCTGAACGTACTTGAAGAGATGTATAAGAGTAAGAAAGTGACGCCGGCAGCTATAGAATTTGTTGATATTGCCGGTCTCGTCAAGGGCGCCAGCAAGGGTGAAGGACTGGGCAACAAGTTTCTGTCACATATCCGCGAAGTAGATGCGATTGCTCA
>JBMNSG010000087.1:0-9773 GCA_050945075.1 Eubacteriaceae bacterium
TTCTGTACTGACTGTAAAGCCCTGCGGGACCGGAAGTCCGATTCTTGTCATTTCCGCAAGGTTTGCGCCCTTGCCTCCAAGCAAATTCCTCTGATCAGCGTTACCTTCGCTGAACATGTAAACCCATTGTTTAGCCATAATTGCCTCCTGTAAATCTCCTGCAATATTGTAAACTTTCATCTTTTCAAGATGCTATGTGAGATAGTATAACACAGAAATGAAAAATGTAAAAGTTTTCTAAAGTGGAATAACGGCAGTTGATTTACAACCGGATAATCTTGTTAACATCAGGGTATATTATAATGCCTCGTTTTAATGACACCTGTTATTAAATACAGATCAAATTCTCGATCTGCTCGTAAAGTTTATCACCAATCCGGTTTACTTCTTTAATCTGTTCTTTTGAACTGAACCCCCCGTTCTTTTCCCGCCAGGATACAATATTGCCAGCAGTAACCTCGCCGATTCCCGGCAGCTCCTGAAGCTGTTTTTCGGTAGCAGTATTAATGTTGACCAGACCGGCATTCTCTGAAACTGACGAATCCTGTTCACCCTGGAAAGGAACGGTAATCTTCTGTCCATCGACAGCGACAGCGGCAAAATTCAGGTTTTCTGTATCTGCTTCCGGGAGCAGACCCCCCGCAGATTCCACGGCTTCAATTATTCTCGCCCCGTCCTTTAGTACTACGACACCTGGAGAAGCAACTGCTCCTGCAACATGGACATAGATCTCTGCTTGTTCTTCTGCTGCAGGGACGCTGTTTTTGTCAGTCAGCGCCGGTTCTTCTTCCGTTTTCCCGGCCAGCATCGAAAGTCCCGCAGCAATCAGGATCAGCAGACCCAGTGCCGCTGCTTTCAGGAATATTTTGTTTTTATCCAGAAATCCACGCTGTTTTCGTTTTTGTTCCTGTCCGCTCATATCAGCTCTCTGACAATGGTACAGTCTTCCATCCTCTTTCCCCATGCCTGATAACAGTTTTTACGCCCAGGGAGGCCAGAAGCGCGTCAGACTGCGGATACCAGGTGTTAATCGCGTCCGGTGAATGTGAATCACCGTTAACCATCATTGGAATATCGAGTTCTGCAGCTCTGCGTATCAGCTTTTCCGAAGGATACAAAAATTCAGGATTCTTTTTTCTGGCAATACCGCCGGTATTCAATTCCAGAATACAGCCGGAATCCCGGATCCGTTCCAGAGCCTGAAAAGCTGCATCTGTGCATGCCGGGCTGTCCAGATCGAGTATATTCCGTTTCAGAACCAGTTCGCTTTTCTTCAGAAGATCCAGATGTCCGATGATATCGGGACGTACTGATTCTGCCATATCGCCGATACACTGGTAATAGGCTTTCACGAAACCAAGCGAATCCCCGTATATCTGACAGACTGATTCTTCAAACTGATCCTCTTTCCAGTCGATTATTCCCATTTCTCCGTCTTCCCTGAATCCCATGGTATGAATGCTGCCAATGATATAGTCGAGCCCGAGGCGAATCCTTTTCATGTCCGGGTTGATATCCCCTGTATCCATATAATAGTCAGCTTCAAAGCCTGTGAGAATTTCCATCCCCAGCGGCTGATATTTTCTCTTTTCTGCCTGAATATCATTCAGGTAATCAGGAATAAGCGCTTTTTCGATGCCGCAGTCATCCGGATAAGTTGTGGTAAAGTGGCTGGAGAAACCAATGCTTTCCATGCCGGCGTTAAAAGCTGCCGCAGCCATCTCAGCACAGGATGCACTGCCGTCACAGTATTTTGTGTGAATGTGATAATTGGTTCTTCCCATTGTTTCCTCCGTCTATCAATAAACCTATCATATAACCGTTTTAAAAACAGTCTTGAAAAGCATTCTGGATTTTATGATTGATTCTGTGGCAGTTTTCATCACAAAATTCAGATTAAGCAAGAAAAAAAGCCCCGCAGGGCTTGTCTTTTTAAAGTATTTTATTGAGGAATTCCTTGGTTCGTGCCTGCTGGGGATTGAGCAGGATATCCTGCGGCTTTCCTTCTTCGCAGATCACACCGTCATCCATGAAAATAACCCGGTCTGCAACTTCACGTGCAAATCCGATTTCATGGGTAACGATAAGCATGGTCATTCCTTCTTCAGCCAGTTCCTTCATGGTCTGGAGAACTTCTCCAACCAGTTCGGGGTCAAGTGCTGAAGTCGGTTCATCAAAAAGCATGATCTTGGGATTCATCGCAAGGGCTCTGGCGATGGCGACACGCTGCTGCTGTCCGCCTGACAGACGCATTGGATATTCATCCTTCTTGTCAGCCATTCCGACTTTTTCCAGCAGCTTCATGGCATGTTCTTCGGTAACAGCAGCATCTTCTTTTTTGACGACCTGAGGACCGATTGTGACATTTTCAAGAACAGTCAGATGCGGGAATAAATTGAAGTTCTGAAAAACCATTCCCAGATCAAGACAGAGATTATTGAGCTTGTCGGAATCGATCTTTTCTACAGTCCTGCCGTTTTCGCGGTTTTCTGTCAGTTCATCTTCAATATAGATTTTCCCGGAAGTAATACGTTCCAGTCTGTTCAGGCAGCGGAGCATCGTGCTTTTCCCTGAACCGGAGGGACCGATGATACAGACAACTTCTGCAGGGTCTACTTCGAAATTGATCCCTTTCAGGACTTCAAGATCTCCGAAGGATTTGTGAACATCTTCGACCCGTACCATTGTTTTATGATCCGGAGCTGTTGTTTTTATTTCATTGTTAGTACTCAAGAGTTACCTCTTTTCATAAGCGCCGAGTTTAACTTCAAGTCTGTCAGTTCCCAGCTGCAGCAGCGTTGTCAGGAACAGATAAATCGCTGCGGCATAAAGATAGTACAGCCAGTTCCCTGTGGCATTGGCCATGGTTTTGGTTGTTCTCAGAAGGTCTGATAAAGCGATTGAGGAAACAAGAGAAGTATCCTTCAGCAGCATGATCAGTTCATTCCCTACCGGAGCGATCAGCCGCTTATAGGTCTGCGGGATAATAATCTTCCTCATTGCCTGACCATAAGTCATGCCGATGGCTTTGGCAGCTTCCATCTGCCCGCCCGGAATCGATTCGATACCTGCTCTGATAATTTCTGCCAGATAAGCTGTCGAGTTAAGCGAGAAAGTAATGAAAGCACAGATCATCGGGTCGATATTCAGCTGATTACCGGTACTTTCAAGGTACATGATCGGAATTGCATAATAGACCATGAACAGCTGGAGGAGTAACGGGGTTCCTCTGAAAAACCAGATATAGAACCAGGATAATCCTCTGAGAATCTTGTTTTTGGAAAGTCGTCCCAGGGCCAGGACTACACCGAGCAGACAGCCGATGATAATTGCAACGACTGTAATTTCAAGTGTTATAAGAGTCCCGCTCCAGACAGCATCCCATTGTGCTGCGGTTAGCAAAATTGTTCTCCTTTATTTTTGTTCACGATGAAAAAATGAAAAAGGGGCTGACGATCAGCCCCCTTGCTTTATTCAATAACATTGAGCGTAGTGTCGATATCACTAGTCATATCTTTTCCGAACCACTTGTTGGAAATCTCTGCCATCTTTCCGTTTTCTTTGAGTTTCTTAATGGCTTCATTGATTTTCGTGGTCAGTTCTGCTTCGTCTTTTCTTGCTGTTGTACCGATCGGTTCATTGGTGAGCGGAGTCGGTGTGGTTATGACGAATACATCCGGTTTCTGGGTTACATAATACTGTGCAACACCCATATCGGTCATGACGTAATCAATCTGCTTTCCTTCAAGAGCTGAGAAAGCATCGAGCATTCCGTCAAACTGTTTGATGGTTACATCGGTCCCATACTGTTCCTTGAGTTTCTGAGCAGCAATATCAGCGGATGTTTCCAGCTGAACACCGACTGTTTTACCGGACAGACCTTCGAAGGTGGTAACCGGTGAATCATAATCGGCACGTCCCACGATTACGATCCCATTGGAGATATAAGCGTCAGACTGGCTGTAGTTCTGCTGACGTTCCGGTGTAATCGAGGTACTTGAGATGATAATGTCATACTGATTGGATGTCAGACCGGTAAAAATACCGTCCCAGGCAACTGTCTTGAAATCCGCCTTAACACCGAGTTCTTCGGCAAGTGCTTCACCAAAGTCAATATCGAATCCAACAAGGTTGTTGTTGTCGTCACGATATTCCATCGGCAGATAGGTATCGTCAACTGCAATGGTGAGTGTACCGTCTGCAAGCGGGTCGCTGCTGTCGGTACTGTCGCTGCTGCTTCCGCATCCTGTAAGAATGAGGACAGAACAGAGGAGCAGAGCTGCGAGCGCAGCTAATTTCTTTTTCACTTCACTTCTCCTTAGTAAAACTTTGATTTGAGTAAAATTATAACCTGAATTCTCAATGTCTACAAGTTTTTATGTATACAATAAGTCGATGTGAAGTGTAAACAGGACAATTAAAGTCTGCTTTTTCTGTTTCTTTCGCCTGATCGCCTTCGCTCAGCGGGGCGCTCAGATAAAGAGCGCATCCATAAATCCTTTAATAATGCCTATTCCTCCGGCAATATTCCCGATGGCGCAGCCGATATTCGTAAGCACCACCACCATCAGAATTCTGGTTACCCTGTTTTTCCAGAGACCTGAAAGTTTATTCAGATCTTTCGGGATTTCTTCGAAGTCCCTGACTCTCGGTTTTCTGAAATGTGCTTCCGCCAGTCCTGAGAACCAGCCAGAGGCAAGGACCGGGCTGATGGCTCCCAGCGGAGCACAGACAATCGCTGTCAGTATCGTCAGGAATGTTCCGCCTGCCGCCAGGGCTCCGAGACCTGCTCCGCCCGAGACGAGGAGAAGCCAGTTTCTCGTCTGGGCCCACCCCTCCCCCGTGTTTACGGTAAACGTGAAAGCTACCATCAGAATCAGAGCGATGGTAACCGTCCATCCGACGATTTTGCCGGTATTGGACTTGGGTTTGAGTTCCTCGAGTTTTTCCAGATTGTGATTTTTAAACAGTTCCTGCGTAATTCCCGGAACATGAGCTGCCCCGAGAACCGCTACAATTTTCTTTCCCGGAGCTTGTTTAATTTTTTCCGCCAGGTACTGGTCGCGTTCATCGACCAGCACCGTTTTAACACTGGCGAATTCATTGCCCATTTCCGACAATGCAGCAGTGAGCATATCCTCCTGTTTTAATTCTTCCAGCGCATCCTCGGTAATTTCTTCATCGTCGAACACCGACATGACAATTGAGGTAAGTAGTTTGAGCTTTTCTGTCCAGCGGCATTTCTGCCAGATCCGCTTGAACGTGGTCTGAATATCCCTGTCCGCAAGAACAATCTCTGCGTTATTATCTTCCGCACTCTGAATCCCCTGCATCATATCCTGCCCGGACTGGATATTGAACTGATCCGCCAGACGTCTCTGATAGCTGGAAAGCAGCAGGTTTGCAAAGAAAAAGCCGGCTTTTCCGCTTTTTATAATTTTGACGATGTCGGTATTCTGGTACCGTTCCTTGTTGCGCATCGCCTTGAAGCGGCCCGCATCCAGTTCAATACAGACTGAATCAGGCTGTTCCTCCTCGATGACTTCCCGGACCAGTTCCGCGCTTTTCGGTGAAACATGGGCCGTTCCGACCAGTATTACTTCCCGTTCGCTGTCACCCTCGCCGAGTTTGAAACGGGTAATATTCTTTTGCTGATTATTTTCATTTTCCATACGCTGTTATTATACCACGCCTGTATTCTGTGGACGTACCGCATCAAACTGAGATGCTTTACAGCCTTGCAGCTTCCCGGTTTCTTAATACAAAAAAGCTCCGGTATGATCCGGAGCCTTACTGTTACTGATTTTTTTCTGTCATGGATTCGCGAATGACGATTTCGTAGGGAACCGTAATGGTTTTACTTTCCTTTTCGTCAGACTGACACATTTTGATAAGCATTCTGGCCGCAATTGCGCCGATGTCATACATAGGCTGGCTGACCGTGGTGATTTTCGGTGAAATCCATTCCGAGATCCAGTAGTCGTTGAAGCCTGTTACAGCAATATCCTCAGGAACCCGTTTTCCGGCATCCTGTGCAGCCCGGATGGCGCCGATGGCAACCTGGTCGTTCAGACACATGGCAATATCGACATCTTTACCTGTTTCCAGAAGCTTGGTCATCATTGAATGACCGCCTTTTACATTGATGTTTCCATGCATAACCAGATCCGGATCAATTGCAATACCGGCTTCATCAAGTGCGCGTTTAATACCGTCCAGGCGCTTGCGGGCAACAAAACCATCTTCACGGTCTGAGAAAACCGCAAAGTTTCTGTAACCAGAATCGATTGCTTTTTTTGTAAGATCGTAGGCAGCGTTTTCATTATCGATCAGGACAGAAGAGAGTTCTCCCTTTTCATCCATAACGCAGCCGAGAACGACTTCACTGGGTGCAGTCTTCAGTGTTTCCTGAAATTCTTCAGTAAGATTCTTTCCGATGTAAATAATCCCGTCACACTGTTTTTCAATCAGAACATCCAGAGATTTCTGTTCCTGTTCAGACGAAAAGTCGGTGTTTGAAAGAATAATATTATAGTTATAAATGCTGCAGATATCTTCCACACCGCGAACCATTTCCGTGTAAAGCGGATTGGATATATCAGGAATCATGATCCCCAGTGTGTCAGTACGCTGTATCTTCAGGCTTCGCGCAATAGCATTCGGTTTATAGCCGGTTTTCTTTATGGCTTCGAGAACCCGTTCTTTTGTTTCTTCGTTTACCAGCGGAATATTATTGACGACACGGGAAACTGTTGCGACGGAAACGTTAGCTTCCCTCGCAACATCAACAATTTTTACTTTCATCTCTTACCTCTTTGATATCAGCTGTTGGTCGCGTCGACCGCTTTCTTGATCAGAGCCGGAACCTTGGCGCAGTCTTCTTCATTAACTGCACACGGTGCAAATCTGAGACCCTTCTTTAATGCGACGATAAAGATGTTGTCATCCATAAGCATGTTGCCGGCAGCCTTCGGATTGTCACACGGTATCGAAATAAAGAAACCGTCCTTATAATCACAGAGCTTTAAACCGACTCTTTCTGCTTCTCCAAGGAAAGCATCTGCCCGTTTCTGAAGCATCTGACGATTGACCTGCTGTTCTTCTGTAAAACGTTCCAGAGAATCATCATCACTGAAGATATTGACCAGTGTCTGCATTGCTCCACGTGAACCGTTGGACCAGGTTCCTCTGTTGGAGAAAGTGCAGGCAGCGGAAAATTCATCAGCTGTGGCCTGATTCGGTGCTGCGCAGATAATGGCTCCGTTTCTCAGGCCGTACATGGTAAAGCTCTTTGAAGCAGAAAATGCATACAGCGGCAGAACATTTTCAGGCATTCCAGCCAGCAGCGGCATGAAATCACGTGCACCTTCACCGGCAAAGTCGATGTAGGCAATATCAACCAGGATAATAATGCGTTTGTCCGGGTTTTCCTGAGCGGTCTTTGTATAAAAAGCGATCAGTTCCTTCCATTCAGGAATAGAAACAGAATATCCTGTCGGGTTATGGGCCGGTGTATTGAGAATGCTCAGTACTCTGCCCTGTTTTTCGAGGAGTTCCATAAATGCGGTTTTGTAGGATTCCATATTGAATCCGCCATCTTCATTGAACAGTTCAAAGGTTGTAAAACCGCGTCTGTTTTCACAGGCGATCGTCTGATAAGGCGCCCAGTGCCAGTCGGGAAGCAGAATTTTGTCTCCGTAATTGGTATAGTTGGCAACAGCATGACGAATCGCGCCTGTTCCACCAGGTGTAGCAACAGCCTGAATAAATGCTTCCGGCCGCTTGTCTCTGAAACAGGCATCCTGAACACGGGCTCTGAATTCCGGAATACCCGGTATGCCTGAGTAATCTGCTATCTGACAGTTAGGAAGAGATTTGTAAACATTGTAGACTTCGTTAAAGGTGATCAGGTCCCCCTGATCGTCCATCAGCGCGCCAATTGTTGAATTGACCACCTGATCCCTGCCCAACTGAGCAATTCTTTCGCCTGCTTTCTGGGCTACTGCAAATATCGGGTCAGTACCTGCTTCGCGCACAGAATCTTCAATCACCATTCTCATACTCTGTTTCTCCTCATCTCTTCATTTTATTCCACGTTCCCGCGTATTTCGCAGTCTGTGTTTCATATAAATTATTTCCGTAAGAATCCGTCACCACGGTTACCGGAAAATCTTTAACAACAATCCGTCTGAGCGCTTCCGCTCCCAGATCCTCATAACAGACAGTCTCTACAGACTGAATACGGTCCTGAAGCAATGCACCTGCTCCGCCGACCGCCGCCATATAAACCGCACCGTTTTTTACAATACTATCCAGTACAGGTGCTGTCCGGTTTCCCTTACCGATCATCCCTGCCAGACCCAGATCCAGCAGCTCGGGTGTATAAGCATCCATACGGTGGGATGTCGTGGGACCAGCGGAACCGATTACCTCTCCCGGCGGAGCCGGAGCCGGACCCATATAATAAATGACTTCCCCCCTGGGATCAAAGGGAAGCGGCTGGTTATTCTTCAGTGCTTCGTGAAATCTTTTATGCGCAGCATCCCGGGCCACATACAGACTTCCCGATAACAGGATTCTGTCTCCGGCATGCAGGCCTGCAATCTTTTCACTGTCCAGAGGCAGTGTTATTCTCTTTTCTGTACCGGTCTGCATCACAGTACCTCCCCGGCGATCCGGTCTGCATAACAGCAGATATTTACTGCAACCGGAAGCCCTGCAATATGGGTCGGAGTTTCCAGAATGTGTACGTCAAGAGCCGTTTCAATTCCGCCAAGCCCCATCGGTCCGATTCCTGAATCTTTGATCCGGTCCAGAATTCTGGATTCAAGATCTGCATAGAGCGGATCCGGATGATGGCTGCCTGCAGACTTGCGCAGAGCCGCTTTTGCGAGCAGAGCCGCTTTCTCAAAAGTCCCGCCTATCCCGACACCAATCACAACCGGGGCGCATGCATTAGGCGCACCCTTGATGACGGTTTCCACGATAAAGTCTTCCACGCCCTGTTCTCCATCTGAAGGCTTGAGCATTTTCAAAGCACTGGTATTCTCCGAGCCGAACCCCTTGGGCATGACAGTGATGGACATTTTATCGCCGGGTACGATTTTTGTATGGATCACAGCCGGGGTATTGTCACCGGTATTGACCCGCCTGATCGGATCTGAAACCACAGACTTTCTGAGCCAGCCGCGCGTATAGCCCTGTCTGACACCTTCATTGACTGCGTCTTCCAGATAATCTCCGGATATGTGGACATCCTGACCGATTTCCAGAAACACAACTGCCATGCCGGTATCCTGACAAATCGGCAGTCCTTTTTTATCCGCAACAGTCAGATTTTCCAGAATATCACAGAGGATGCCCTTCCCCGTCGGCGAGCATTCTTCACTGCAGGCCTGGTGAATAGCCTGCTCCTGCTCGCCGGAAAGATGGGTATTCGCTCTGATACATAATTCAGAAACCGTTTCTGTGATTTTCCTGCTGTCTATTTCTCTCAAAATTTCCTCCGCTGCCGTTCACAGTCGGCCGATTCTCCCGGGAATGCGAACTTTTCAGTTTTTTCCCTTTCTGATACGGATTGAGCAATGAATGCAGTGCCACATAGACACCTCCGAAACACAGAATAAAATAAAATGTAATAATCCGCCAGATCACCATAGCTACCGATGTCTTGGCCGGTCCGAAAACAGAACCGAAAATCAATGTAAATCCGATTTCCGCTCCGCCGGATCCACCTGGAAGCGGAATAAAAGTATAAACCAGATACAAAACAG
>JBMNSG010000088.1:0-9656 GCA_050945075.1 Eubacteriaceae bacterium
GGTTTGATAGATTTGAAAACATGGGGACGGTCCGACAAGATGTCGAACCAGACCTGATATAGTGGTATGACCAATTTCTAAATACATTGTATTCTCTCAAATGGGCCTTGTCAATTGATAACAAAAATCTTTCATAATTATTTCTAAAACGACTGAAATACGTTGATGTAAACGAGATTATCGAAAATTAATTACAGTATATTACATTAACTTGTAAAAAATACATATAATTTGCTAAAAAATTGGTAAGTCCAAAAGGGATATACGAAAACAAAATTGGTAACGCCAAAAGAGTAGCGAAAAAGAAGGCGTACAGGATCAGGAACATGATAAGATGGTGATTAAGTATAGAAAAGGACAGGATTCTGTATGGACAGACAAAAACTGACAGAAACGCTCCAGAACTCGCTGTCGTTCTGGGATAAGCTGACAGACAACCAGAAAAGAATGATGACGGAACAGACCAGGCCGGTCCATTATATAAAGGGTGAAAGTGTTCGCAGCAGGCTGGAAAACTGTGCCGGAATGATTCTTGTCCGCAGCGGTGAACTGCGCGTGTACATTGTATCGGATGACGGCAGGGAAGTGACCTTATACCGCCTGGAGCCGGGAGAGGTCTGTGTGCTGTCGGCGGGCTGTGTTCTCGCCGCCATAAATTTTGAAGTGCTGATTGATGCCGTGGAGGACTCTGACATTCTGCTGGTCAGCCCGGCGGTTTTCCGTCAGCTCACTGAAGAAAACATTTATGTGAAATGCTTTGGTTATGAAACATCTGCCGCCCGCTTTTCCGATGTTATGTGGTCGATGCAGCAGATTCTGTTTTTCAGTGCCGACAGGCGCCTTGCGGTATTCCTGAGCGGGGAATACGAGAAGAACGGGTGTATGGTAAAAATGACCCAGGATCAGATAGCCAGATATATAGGCTCGGCCAGAGAAGTCGTGAGCCGGATGCTCAAGTATTTCGAACAGGAGAAACTGGTCCGGCTGTTTCGCGGCGGCCTGGAGATTCTCGATCCTGACGGACTGGAAAAACTCGCAGGCAACGAAGAATAATAAAAAGACAGTGGGAAATTTCCCACTGTCTTACTTTATTGTCTTCTATATTAAATTAAGTGATTAAGTGATTGAGCGATTTAGAATGGGGTTCAATCAGAATCCTGAGTACGTTTGTTTCACCGGCTTTCGCATCTAAACAAACTCATCTGATTAAATAAACAGATTCACATTTGATTTAGATAAACAGATTCACATTTGATTCTTCCGCATCCCCCAGGTAGGCACCGACACCGCCGAGTTCCACACCGTCAATCAGTTCTTCTTTCTTAATTCCCATAACATCCATGCTCATGGTACAGGCAACGATTTTAACTCCGTTGTCCATAGCTTTTCTGATGAGGGTTTCCAGCGAATCAACATTCTTGTCGTTCATGATCTTTTTCATCATGGCTGTGCCCAGTCCGCCCATATTCATTCTGGACAGTCTGAGTTTTCCGGTCCCGCGGGGAAGCATGGCACCGAACATCGCTTCTACCAGCGTTTTGTGAACCGGCTGTTTTTGCGGCTTCCTCAGTGCTGTCAGTCCCCAGAAGGTAAAGAACATGGTAACCGGACGGCCCATGGCCGCTGCACCGTTGGCGATGATAAAGCTGGCCAGAACCTTGTCCAGGTCGCCTGAAAAGACGATCATGGTTTTACCCTGCGGGATTTCAGCTGCTGCTGCAGGTGCCGGTGCTTTCTGCTTTTGAACAAGGGCGGTATAGTCGTTACCCCGGTGTTCATTGGAAACCAGACAGTTGCCGGTACGGCGGCACCAGGAGTCGATATCACGGGCAAATCCGGGATCCGAAGCGGTTACTTCAACGGCTTCTCCGTCTTTCAGCTCATTCATGGCTTCATAGACTTTCATGATCGGGCCGGGGCACTGAAGACCGCTGCAGTCGAGTGACAGCTTTGCTTTTACCATGTTATCTCCTTTGATCTGAAGAGGTACCCCGGATGATGAAATGGATGACGGGTCAGAATCTCCGCCTGGTTCACCCGGTGTCCGTTCGCTTTTGCTGCCACGCTGTTCTCCGGTTTCCTGTAAGAATCCGCTGCCGGAATTTCCGGTTGTTTTTGGCCGGCTGATCGGTGCCGGGTAATCCGGGTAGTGGGTTGACATATAGAAACGGGTTCCGCCCGGATAGACGCGGACGTCCTGAAAGCCCTTCTGCATCAGAATGCGGGCGGCATTGTAGGCACGTACGCCGACAGCACAGAAAATCACGGTCTCTTTTTCAGGATCGAGTTCCGTATAGCGGTCGCGCAGGCTGCCCAGTGTGATATGAACGGCATCATTTACTGAAAAGGCGTTGACTTCCGCGTCTTCACGCACGTCCAGCAGCACCGGTTTCCGCGGATGATCCGTGACATCCCAGTCTGAAAAACGGACCAGACCGTCGATGAGGTTGCCGGCGACAAAGCCTGCCATATTGACAGGATCCTTGGCCGATGAATAAGGCGGCGCGTAGGCCAGTTCCAGTTCTTTCAGATCCTGAATGCTGCCGCCCAGACGAATTACAGCTGCCAGTGTGTCGATGCGTTTGTCGACTCCGTCACGTCCGACAATCTGCGCGCCAAAGATTTTACTGCCATCAGGAGAGAAGAGCAGTTTCAGGCTCATCGGAACAGCACCGGGATAATAACCGGCATGGGAATTCTGGGAGATGATGATGCTCTGATAATCCTTTTCTTTTTCAAGTCCGTGTTTTTTCAGACTCTTTTCATTGGCTCCGGTCGATGCCGCAGTCATGTCAAAGACTTTTGCGACCGAGGTTCCCTGACTGCCGTTATAGGCTGAATGGCCTCCGGCTATATTGTCCGCAGCAATCCGCCCCTGCTTGTTGGCCGGCCCTGCCAGTGGAATCATCGTACGGTCACCGAAAATACGGTCTTCCACTTCAATGACGTCTCCGACGGCATAAATATCAGGATCTGATGTTTTCAGATATTCGTCGGTGACAATGCCGCCTCTGGCATTGACTTCAAGACCGGCATCCCGTGCCAGTTCTCCGTTGGGCCGCACGCCGATGGCCAGGATCACCAGATCCGTTTCGATCTGTCTGCCGCTGTTTAATGTAATACGGACCTGTTTTCCATCTGCTATGGTTTCAAAGGCTTTGACTCCGTCGCCAAGATCCAGTGTCACGCCGTTCTGGACCATATTTTCGTGCAGCAGCTGTGCCATTTCATAGTCCAGCGGAGCCATAACCTGATCCAGCATTTCAACTATGGTCACATCGATTCCGGTCTGATGCAGATTTTCTGCCATTTCCAGACCGATAAAACCGCCTCCGATCACAACAGCGGAATGAATATCTTCTGTTTCGATCAGGCTGCGGATCCGATCGGTGTCCGGGACCGTCCACAGTGTCTGAATCCGTGGTGAATCGATCCCCGGAATCGGCGGGCGCAGCGGCGAGGATCCGGTGGAAATAACCAGGGTGTCGTAGTCTTCCGTATAATCGGTGCCGGTTTTATGATCGTGTACGGTCAGCTGTTTTTTATCCTTATCGATGGCAGTCACTTCGTTGCGGACACGGACATCCACATTGAATTTCCGGTTCATGGCCTGCGGCGTCTGCAGCAGCAGTGCGTCTCTGGACTTGATGACATTGCCAACATGATAGGGGAGGCCGCAGTTGGCGTATGAAATATATTCGCCCCGTTCAAGCAGGACAATCTGAGCGTCTTCATCCAGTCTTCTCAGCCTGGCTGCACAGCTCGCGCCTCCGGCTACTCCGCCAATAATAACTGTTTTGTTCATGTTATTGATCCTTTCTGTCTCAGTTTTTCTGTTTCAGTTTTATCTTCTGTTTATCTTCGCTTTATTTCTGTTTTACAAGATCATTTTAGAATAAGAACTGTTGAAAATCTGTGACCGGGTCACATAAACGGATCATCATGATCGGAATCGTGCTTTGTCTGAAAAATCAGACCATTGCAGGAATCAGACATGACTGACAGTAAAATTTCAATGTGCAGACTGTTTAAAATCAGGCCACTGCGAGACTGGACCCGGTTTCAAAATATATATCGGTAAAAAGGAAATACGGAAAGGATTCAAAATGTTTGTTAATGCGTTTAACGGTTTTTCAATGGCTGTGGCGGACAGTGTCCCCGGAGTATCCGGCGGGACCATCGCCTTTATCCTGGGCTTTTATGACAAATTCATCAATGCGCTCCATGATGCTGCTTCCAGGGATAAAAAACTCCGGGATACGGCCATTGCCTATCTGGCTAAACTGGCCGTGGGCTGGGTTCTGGGAATGGGACTTTCTCTGGTGGTTTTGTCAAAACTCTTTGAGAGCCATATCTATTTTATGAGTTCGATTTTTCTGGGACTCACTGCTGCTTCCATTCCGTTTATCATAAAATCGGAAAAGAAGGAACTTACCGGGAAATATAAGAATCTGGTTTTTGCACTGCTCGGATTTGCACTGGTAGCCGGACTGACATGGTTCCGTGCATCAGGCAGCACAGCCATAACGATCAATTATCTGGCTCTGGGACCGCTCCAGTATCTGTATCTGCTTCTGACAGGGATGCTGGCAATTTCGGCCATGATTCTCCCCGGTATTTCGGGATCGACATTTCTGCTTATCCTGGGTGTCTACGTTCCGACTATTTCTGCTGTTAAAGAGCTGTTGTCACTGAATTTCACAGTGCTGCCGGGGCTTATCACACTGGGCATTGGCATACTGCTGGGTGTAGCAATTTCGATCCGTTTTATCCGGTCGGCACTGAAGAATCACCGCAGCCGGATGATCTACCTGATTCTGGGCCTGATCACAGGATCTTTATACGCGATTGTCATGGGACCCACAACGCTGACAATACCTCAGGTACCGCTGAGCTTTTCAAGATTCAGCATCATCGGCTTTATTCTTGGAATTGCCATTCTGCTGGGACTGGAAGCAGTCAGAAAGCACACAGAACAGCAGGAACAGGAAATCGAAGATGAAAAAATTGAAACGGTAAAACGGAGACGCTCTGAAAAATATCTCCAGATTAAAAATGACCATCAGCCCATCCGCTGAGAACAGATAAACTACTGAGAACAGATCACCCGCCCGGCAAGACTGGACGTTCTGATTTCACACCTCCCCTTATGCTCACCTGCCGGGTCCAGTAAACCGACAGGTGCTTTTTTATTTTTTGATGCAGAAAAGCCGGTAGTTTTCCAATAAGAAGGACATAATATATCTGATATACTCTTAGATGACATGACAGAAAAAGACAAAAAACAGAAAATTACAACGGATTCGAACAAGAATCCAGACAAGAATCCGGATCGAGATACGAGCGGGAATGCTGGTAAAAGAATTCACTATGTTTATATTTTAAGCTGTGCCGACGACAGTCTTTATACCGGTTATACGACAGACCTTGAAAATCGTCTCAAAACCCATAATGCCGGCAAAGGGGCAAAATACACTCGTTCTCACCTTCCGGTCAGACTGGTTTATTTCGAAGAACTGGAGTCAAAAGGAGAGGCACTTTCGCGGGAGGCACAGATCAAAAATCTGACCAGGATCCAGAAACTGGAACTGATTCAACATAAAGAATAACGGAGCGGAAATCTGATGAAAACAGACAGCGTTCAGAATACAACAAGTGAAGTGATCAGCGATATCACGGTAACCCAGAAACTGATTAACGGCAATACAGTTCTTATTGTTTATTACGTGCTGATTTTTGCGCTTTTTGTCTTTGAGCTCTTTCTGTACTATAATTCGGTAACCTTTAAACCGGGTGATGAAAAAAAGACTGTTCCGGGCGGGAAACTGCGCCGGTACTTTTTCAGGTTATATCTGCATTACCGGGAACACGGTTATATAACCATCAACCTGATTCTCTTCATCACCTGTATGATTATGATATTTGTAAACGGGCACGTAGATCCGCGGGAAATCGTCGCCATCGGCGCCAGCATTCTGGTTTTCAGCATCATTGTCCGGATTGTAATCCGCATCTTCATTGGCAAAAACAGTTACGAAAATGAATCAGTAGCCAGATACATCAACATAATTTTTTATCTGCTGCTGGGCATTTATTTCTGCTATTTTGCTTCATTTGTATCCAGACCCAATCTGTTCCTGACGTATATGGGACTGCTGGCGGCCTTATACTTGTGTTTTTCGGTGATGCTGCGGGCGATCTTCAACCCCAGTATTCTCCAGAAGACGACCAACGACAGGCTTCTATATAAGGAAGCCTATGGGATCCTGAAGGGAATGTTTGCCATCCTTTTCTGTGTAATCCTGGTGCTTTATATGATGGTCTATTCCTGCTGGGTGACCAATCCGGCATTCTTTACCACCAGCACCGACCGGGTACTGGATGCCTGGGACATGCTTTTTTATACACTGTCCGATTTCGGTACCGGGACCGGGGACGTGATCGCGATGCGGCCGGACGGTTCCTATTATGCAGAATTTGCAGTGACCGTCATTTCATTGAGCAGTATGTTTACAACAGCCTGCTTTGTCGGCGCCGTTATATCCAGTGCCAACACCATTGCCCGTAATACCCGCAGGCAGTATAAGCAGCAGATCAATGAAGATCCCGATGTTTCTGACAATATCAATGATAATATTGCCTTGAAAATGGGACAGTTCGCAGCACCGCTGCGCACCATTTACCTGAGGTCACAGACTCAGGGTAAGGCGGAGAGTACGGATAATGCCGAAACTCAGGGTCAGGACAGTCAAGCGGCACCGGAGAATGCCGGAGAAACCGGCGAAACGAAAGGAACCGCGCCGGAAACGACCGGACCGGAAACAGCAGCGTCGGAAACGACCGAACCGGAAACAGCAGCGCCGGAAACGGCCGAAGCGGAAGCAGCAGCGTCGGGAACAACCGCAATGAAAGCAGCTGCACTGGAAGCAGAACAGACTGAAACAACAGAGACATCAGAAACGGAACCGGAAAAACCGGTGAATGCAGAAGCGTTAAAAGACCGGGATACCCCGAAATAAATTTTGCAAACCAATAACAGACTCCCTTCGGGGAGTTTTTGGCTTTTTGGCGGGACAACTGTGGTAAAATTAAACGGTTATAAATTAATAAGAACAGGAACACTATGAGCAAAGATAATAATTCGCTGAGATTTAAGAGCGCGCTGCTGCTGGCAAAGGGAATGGATTCCCTGATTAACGCCGTGAGCAGCGGACGCGGCAGCAATCTGTCCGGAGAAAAAGCACTTCTGCTGGACCCGGAAATGGTTGCCCATTTTCATAATATTGATCCGAAAAAAGTAATTTTCATTACCGGAACCAACGGTAAATCGAGTTCGACCAATCTGGTCACCCATATTCTGCGTCACAATGGCAAACGGGTTGTCTCCAATCTGGAAGGTGCAAACCTGCTGGCGGGACTGGCGACCAGTCTGGCCAAAGAATCAGATATGAGCGGGAATCTGGACACTGATTATTTTGTGTTTGAAACGGATGAACGCTATCTGCCAATTATCTACAAGCAGCTGCCGGCAGCTAACCTGATGATCATGAATCTTCAGAAGGACCAGGTTCAGAGAAACGGGGATCCTTCATTTATCATGGAAAAAATCGCTTCTGTCATGAATCCGGATATTCGTTTATTCCTGAATAATGACGAACCGCGGTCAAAGTCTTTCGAAAAGTTCTCCGAAAACACGGTTTATTTCGGAACCGAAAAGAACCGGGAATCTTTTAATAAAGACGACACCTATCCGACGGAAGCCTGCCCGGTCTGTGACAGCAAGATTGATTTCGATTATTACAACACAGATGGAATCGGCCGTTTTCACTGCTCCAACTGCGGTTTCTCGTCCTGTCCGGAAGCAACCTATACCGTAACGGATGTCGACTATGATAAAAAACGGTTTAAACTGAACGGAGTAGACGGAAAGATGCCTTATGATCTTCCGTTTATGCTCTACAACTACGCCGGCGCGGCAGCACTGTGTGCGCAGGTTGCAGGACTGACCGAAGAACAGATTTTAAGTGCGCTGCCGTCGTTCAGAAACATCGGCGGACGCTTTGAAACCTTTGATTACCACGGGAAAACTATCAAATATATGCGTATCAAGCAGGAAAATCCGGATACGCTGCAGAGTGCTCTGAATGAAATTGCCCGCGACCCCAAGCGCAAAATGGTCTGTCTGGGACTCTATCCGATCCATGACTTTACACCGGGTTATACCAACAGCTTTTATACGTTTGACTGCGACTGGTCGGCACTGGCAGATTCCGATGTTGAACGCTACTATTGTTTTTCACCGGCAGTCTGCTATGACACAGCCAACCGGCTCATTTATGAAGATGTCCCGGAAGATCAGATCACGGTTGAAGAAACCGACGATATTGAACAGATCTTTGCTCAGATCGATCAGGCGGAAACGGATGATATCTACCTGATTACCTGGCTGGATACTTTTAATAAAATGAAGAAATATGTTGAAAAACAGCAGGATGAAAAGAAGGGAGCCAGAGCATGAATCCGATTAAAACAGCAGTGCTTTTTCCGGATACGCTTTATCTTCACGGTGAACGCGGCAATGCACTGGCAGTAAACCGTATTGCTAAAAAAGCCGGTTATGACTCTGAAGTCAACTATATTGAGCTGGAAGACGCATTTGAACCCAGTGATTACGATATTATCCTGATGCCCGCAGGTGAACTGATTCGTGCAAACTCTGTCATTAACAAGCTCAAGCCAATCCTTCCGGAACTGCGGGAATTTATCCGTGAAGGCAGGCCCTTTATTGTGACAGGAGCCAGCTGTGCATTTTTCGGGGATCAGATTTCACTCAGAAACGGTGAAATCATTGACGGCCTCGGCCTTATTCCAGCTGCATTTACTGAAAATGAAGCGGTTTACGGGGATGATTTATGGTACAAGGCTGCCTACAACGACCGTGATATGGAAATCCTGGGCAATCAGATCCAGATGGCGGATATGATTCGTTCCGGAGCCAAACCATTCGGGCGTATTCTTTATGGCTATGGCAATAATGAAGGCCAGGACGAAGGCATCAAGATCAAAAACAGTATCTTCACCAATACGCTGGGACCGCTGCTGGTCCTCAATCCGGAGCTGACTTATGAAATTGTTAAGACAGCAGCTGCCAACAAGGGCATTACCGAACCGGCCAGACAGATTGATACCAGTCTTGAAGACAGAAGCCGTGAAGCAAAAGTACGTTATATAAAAGAGAAGAAAAGTAATCTGAAAAACAGTGCTTTTCAGAAAATCAAATAATTCGTTTTAAAAATGTAATAAATGACGGATTGAATCGCACGGAATATTCTTCCGCCTGTCTGAAACAAGTATTTCAGGAAATGCAAAAAAGAGGAAGCAGGAAATATATGGGAAAACTATTTGGAACCGATGGTGTACGCGGTGTTTATGGAACGGAACTGACTGATGAGATCGCTCTGAAACTCGGGTATTACGGGACCAGAGTACTTTCTGAAGGTGGTAAAAAGCCGAAAATCGTGATTGGAATGGATACCCGGGAATCCGGGAAACCGCTGGAACAGGCACTGTGCGACGGCATTTCCGCTGCGGACGGAGACGTCCTGCTGGCCGGTGTGATTCCGACACCGGCAGTTGCCGTACTGACCCGTGATCTG
>JBMNSG010000089.1:0-9573 GCA_050945075.1 Eubacteriaceae bacterium
AAAGAAAGTTTATCCACCGGTAATCGATTTGGGTAATAATGGATAGAAGATAAAGTAAAGTGAGTGGAGGAAAGGCAGTATGAAAAGAAAAGGTGTATCAGTACTGATTATCAGTGCATTGCTCCTGCTGCTGATGTGCGGGTGCGGAAAGAGCAGTCCGATCATCGGAACCTGGTCGTCTTCCAAGAATACCTCGGATACGGATTACGATATACGGCTGGTCATCAAGGACGACAATACCTATTCGCTTCACCTGAAACTGAGTAATGCGGAAACATCGTTCGATGGAGATTATACCGGGACATGGGTTAGTGATGATAAAGTCATTACGTTCACGTCGCAGTCCATGACCACTAACAGCGGTGATTCTACCCAGGGCGAAATAATGAACGGAGAAACGAATTTCAATTACCAGATATCCGGTTCGGATCTGACACTGACTCCTGCACAGGGACAGGAAGGAATTCCGTTTTCATCTCTGACACTGACGAAAGGATAATATATGATACGTTTTTATATGGGCGGTAATCCTTCGGAGCCCGACAAACCCGTTCTCAGCTCAGGCTATCGTTTTCTTCAGTCTCTGTACGGAAAATGGTGGATGATGCTGCTGGAAGGGATCGCATTGATTGCAGTTGCTGTCGGTTCAGTATGGATGGCCTGGGCCAATCAGGCGGGAATCACCGGCTGGTGGACAGCCAGCAGCAGCATGGGACAGGTAGTCCTGCCGCTGATCATCGTTCAACTGCTCGGTGCCATGCTGGCTGTGTTCGGTCTGGTTTATCTGATTTTCGGGATGGCAGGCAGACGCCGGGGGAATTACGGCGGCCTTCTGGTATTCAGGGGTATTCTTCAGATTGTCTTTGGGCTGATGTGGTTTCTGATGCCCGGCATGTCGGCCTCGTTTCTGACTACTATCATCGGCTTCTGGGCACTTTTCACCGGTGTCCCCATGGTTTTCTCACGCCGCCGCCTGAGCGGTCACCGCTGGCTGCAGGTCTGCGCCGGGATTGTCCTGACCATTGCAGGATTCTGCCTGCTGTTTATGGCCATGGGCACGCTTACGGTTCTGGCCGTGGTGCTGACAATTGTGCTCGGCGGGTTCGGTATTTATCTGATTGTAAGCTCGCTGGGAATGCGTAAGGCTGTCAACAAGGTGGAATCAGAAGAAAAAGGTTTTACAGATTATACGGTTGAATGATAAACCGGTGCGGCAGAATCCGCTCTGGCAGCAGGATCAGGAAACGATCTGAAAGCTGGTGTTCCGGCACGGTATCTGTTCCCGGTCAGCAGGATTATCGGATATTATTTCAGAATCCTGCAAATTATTGTTAAAGACAACAAACATGGTCAGGTTTCTGTTATTCTGAATATAACAGTTGATATATTCAGTCAAATCATTTTAAATGTGGAGGTGTTTTATGAAAAACACGGAAATAGGCAACGGGATCTACTGGATTGGTGTGCAGGATTACACCACCTATTTGTTTGAAGGCATGTGGCCCATCGATCAGGAAGGGGTCAACTACAACGCTTATGTCGTGATGGACGAAAAAATCGCCCTGATTGATACAGTTAAATCGATCAAGAGCGATGAATATCTTGAAAATATCAAATCGGTAATCGGTGATAGAAAGCCGGATTATCTGATTGTCAATCATATGGAACCTGATCATTCCAGCTCCATTGCCGAAGTTCTTGAAGAATATCCCGATATCCAAATCGTGGGCAATAAAAAGACGTTCCCGATGATCAGAAATTTCTACGATATTGATACCAATTTCATGGAAATTGAAAATGGCCAGGAGCTCGATCTGGGCGGCAGAAAACTGCAGTTTTTCTTTACTCCCATGGTACACTGGCCGGAATCCATGGTTACGTTTGATCAGAAGACCGGAACACTGTTCTCAATGGATGTATTCGGTTCGTATAAAGCAACTGTCGGATCGATTTTCGATGATGAAAATGATTATAAGTCTTTTGAATTCCCGACTTACCGCTACTATGCCACCATTGTAGGCAAGGTAACCGAAATGGCACAGCGTTCGCTGGCAGCTCTGGCTCCGCTGGACATCAAGACGGTCTGCCCGTCACACGGTCTGGTCTGGCGGAAGAATCTGGACTATCTGCTGGATATGTGGAAACGTCTGGCTTATGCGGAAACCGTTCCGGGTGTCGTGATTGCTTATGGTACAATGTACGGGAACACACTGGAATCCGCACAGATCATCGCTGATGAACTGAAAAAAGACGGGGTCAAAAATGTCATCATGTATGATGTCAGCAAGACCAACATCTCTTATATCCTGGCGGATATCTGGAAATACCAGGGCCTGATCCTCGGTTCACCGGCTTACTACGGACAGATATACCCGCCGATGGAAAATCTGCTGTACAAGCTCACCGGTAACAAGGTCAGAAACCATGTCTGCGGTTTCTTCACGGAATTTTCATGGAGCGGCGGAGCAGAACGGTATTTTGATGAATTTGCGAAAAAAACAAACGCACTGATGGCGGCGGATATTGTCAAGGTTCAGGGCGCACCACAAAAGGGTGACATTGTAGCGCTGAAGACTCTTGCCAGAGCAGTTGCAATGGAAATCAACAAAGAATAAACGGCATATCCGGCAGCGCCGGATAACGGAATAGAGGAGAGCATGAGAATAGTAGTAGGAATGTCAGGCGGAGTAGACTCTTCGGTCGCAGCCCTTCTTCTGAAAGAACAGGGCTATGACGTAATCGGAGTTTTCATGAAAAACTGGGAAGAACAGGACGAGAACGGTGTCTGTACGGCAACAGCGGATTACGAAGACGTTCAACGGGTCTGTGAGAAACTTGATATTCCCTACTATACGGTAAACTTCTCAAAACAGTATAAGGATCGTGTCTTCTCAAACTTTCTGGAAGAATACCAGAAAGGACGGACACCGAATCCGGATGTCCTCTGCAATGTTGAGATCAAATTCAAGGATTTTCTGAATTATGCACTGGGAACAGTAGGTGCTGATTATCTGGCGACCGGGCATTATGTACAGAAGGGCGTCAAAGACGGCAAATACCAGCTTAAGCGGGCTTTTGACCAGGGTAAGGATCAGACTTATTTCCTGTCCGGTCTCGGGCAGCATGAGCTGGAACACGCAATCTTTCCGATCGGTCATCTGGACAAAAAAGAAGTCAGAAAGATTGCTCACGAAAACGATCTGATTACGGCGGATAAAAAGGACAGTACTGGCATCTGCTTTATCGGGGAACGGAATTTCCCGAAATTTCTTTCTGAATATCTGTCAGGAAAGCCGGGCGATATTGTGGAACTGGGCGGTGAAAAGAAAGGTGAGCACAACGGGCTCATCTATTATACGCTGGGCCAGAGAAAAGGCCTGGGCATTGGCGGTCAGGGAAGCGGTGAACCGTGGTTCGTTGCGGAAAAGGATCTGGATACCAATACACTGTATGTGGTCCAGGGTGACAAGCATCCGGCGCTTTACTCAAAGAGTCTGGAAGCCTCTGAAATGAACTGGGTTGCGGGAGAACCGTTCGTGCAGCCGGGTGAAACATTTACCTGTACAGCTAAGTTCCGTTACCGCCAGCCTGATCAGGGAGTCCGGGTTACAGTCCTTGAAAACGGCGGGCTGCATGTGGATTTCGATAAACCGCAGCGGGCCGTTACCCCGGGGCAGCAGGTGGTTCTTTACAACAGAAGCTGCTGCCTGGGCGGTGCAGTCATCGACAGTATTGAAAAAGTACCGCTGGATACGGTCATTGAGTAAACAGACAGGACTCCGGGATGCAGATATGGAATCTGTGTCCCGGAGTTTTTTAGTCAATCGGCATGGAGCCGGGGAGGCTGGCTGTGTATGATATTCTCGAGGAATTACTGACAGAGCTGGTTAATTATGCGATTGTCGGTTTCGAATTTGTCGGAGTTGTGGTTCTGATCATAAGCGGTATTAAAGGTATTGGCAATTACTTTACCCGGAATCCGCAGATCCGCCTGCAGCTGGCAGAAGGAATGGCACTGTCGCTGGAATTCAAGCTGGGGAGTGAAATTCTCAGAACGGTCATCGTCCGTGAAACCAGTGAACTCCTGTTTGTGGGCGGGATCATTCTTTTGAGAGCTGCTCTGACTTTCCTGATTCACTGGGAAATCAATTATGAGGAAAAACAGAAGAATCAGAAGCTGCATATAAAGGATCAGCAGCTGAAGGAAGAGGAATTGAAGCTGCGTGAGAAAGAAGACGATTCATGCTGCGGTGATGACCGGGAAGCGGGGAACACAGCGCCGGACCAGGAAACAGCCGTTCCTGTACAAGCTGAGTCCGGGGATGCAGGTCACAGAGCTGAAAGACCCGGGAAAACAGATCTGGCGGATAAAATTCTCGGCGCCCGTTTCGGTGCAGAAGAGAAACGGATCAGAGAAAAAGCTGCAGAAAAATCAAAGCAATAAAAAAAGAGGCGGAATGCCTCTTTTTTATTGCGGTTTTATAACGGCCTTGTTAAATGCTTCATATTGGGGCCAGGTGCGCCTTTTATTCCATGGCCATCAGTTCCACTGAGTTAACACCTTCAGTGGCTGAAAGAGCCAGTTTGAGCTCGTCAATGGTCCCGTTCATCCCGGTTCCATCGAGTGTCAGGATCACAACGGCTGAATGATTAATCGGGATATCCTGATGAATGGTCACAATACTGGCCCCGAGCTTTGAAACCAGCTGCAGTATTCTGGACAGCAGTCCCGGGTTGTCTTCAAGCATCATGGACATTGTGAAACGGTGCCCGTAGTCTTCACTGGGACGGAAAATGAAATCCTTGTATTTGTAATAGGTGCTGCGGCTGATACCTACCTGTCTGACTGCCTCCTGGACTGAACGGCATTTTTTTGTTTCCAGAAGAGTCCGGGCCTGTACGACTTTATCATAAAAGGGAGGGAGGATTTTCTGACTGACAATCAGATATTCCGAGATCACTTCCTGACCTCCTTGACTGCTACGCCAAAGTCCGTCTGCTTGAGACGTCTGAAATCCCAGCCGGGAAGATTTGCCTGCATCCACCGGCCCATTTTATCGGGGAAAGCTGTATTTTTCGCTTCGGCAATGAGCATGATAGTCGGTCCGGCTCCGGAGAGGTAGGTATTGAGTGCGCCCATGCGGCGCGCAGTCCGGGTGACATCCTTATAGTGATGGATGAGACCCTTGCGGTAGGGTTGGTGCAGCTTGTCATTTACGCTTACGCCAATCAGCTCCGGGAGTCCGCGTGTCAGGGCCAGATAAGTCATATTGGCACGGCTGATGTTGTATACGGCATCGGCCCGCGGGACTTTATCCGGCAGTACTGCTCTGGCTTTGACCGTTGGCAGCTTGAAATCCGGAATGCAGGCGTAAAAGCTGAACAGCGGGCTTATTTCTTCTTTTATATAGAATGTCTTGTGCGGTGTCATAACCGAAGTTACCAGTCCGCCGAAAAAGGCCGGTGCGATATTGTCCGGATGGCCTTCCATGCGTACTCCGATTTCGAACAGGCGGTCCATTGACAGCGGTGAGCCGGCAATAATGTTGGCGCCTACCAGTCCGGCGACGATGCAGGTGGCAGAGCTTCCCAGACCACGCCCCACCGGAATATCGGTATGTTCGTGAATATAGATACCCTTTGGCTTATAGCCGACTTCACGGAAAACCTTCTGCATGGCCTGATACACCAGATTGTCTTTGCCCTGGTATTTCTTTCCGACACCGCGGATTGTCAGTTTTCCGTTTTCCTGTTCTTCAAATTCAAAGGTATTGAAGAAGCTGAAAGCCGCTCCGAACGTATCGAATCCGGCTCCGATATTAGCGCTGGTTGCTGGCACTCTGACACTGAACATTTCAGTCCTCCGTTAAAAATGAAACTGCTTCGTCTGCCATCTGTTCTTTTGTACAGACAGTATGGTGTCTGACGGCTCTGTCTGCCAGACCGGTCAGAGGAGACGGGATATCTTTATGGCTTTCTTCGAATAGCTCGTCCTGAACTGCGAAATCGTCCGTATTGCCCGGTACTTCGCCAAAAACCGCTTCATAAACCGGACGGGCAAATTTGTAGGGGCTTGCTGTGCTGAGCACGACAGTGCGGGTTTTGTCTCCGGTATCTGCAGCATAGTCTGCCCGTACTTTTTCTGCGACTGCGGTATGCGGATCGATAAGCTCTTCATCTGATTCAAACACGCGCTTGATGACGGCTTTTGTTTCTGCTTCATTGGCATAGCCGGCGTAAAACTCAGGGAACAGGCTCTTGTCTGCCTGATAGGAGCCATCGGCAGACAGTTTGTTCATCAGTTCAGCAACGGAGTCTGCATTGCGGCCCAGTTTGTCATAAAGCAGGCGTTCCAGATTGGAAGAAATCAGGATGTCCATGGACGGGCTGATGGTTTTATAGAATTCGCGGTTTCTGTTGTATTCGCCGTTTTCGAAGAAGTCAGTCAGTACATTATTGCTGTTGGAAGCACAAATCAGCTTATTGACCGGCAGTCCTGTCAGTCCGGCATAGTAGCCTGCCAGAATATCGCCGAAATTGCCTGTCGGAACCGAGAAATTGACGGGTTCTCCCAGACGCAGTTTTCCTTCGCGGACCAGATCAAAATAAGTGTAATAGTAATAGACGATCTGCGGCAGCAGGCGTCCGATGTTGATTGAATTGGCAGAGGAGAAAATCCATCCGGCTTTTGAAATCCTGTCTGCGAGTTTACTGTCACCGAATATTTTTTTAACACCGGTCTGTGTATCGTCAAAATTGCCGTCCACACCGATTACCCGGGTGTTGCTGCCGCCGGTTGTCAGCATCTGGGCTTCCTGAATGGGGCTTACGCCGTCTTTCGGATAATAAACGATGATCTTTGTTCCGGGTACATTTTTAAAGCCTTCCAGTGCAGCTTTTCCGGTATCTCCGGAGGTAGCAGTCAGAATAGCGATTTTTCTGTCTTCACCGCAGTTCGCAGAGGCAGTAGTCATCAGATAGGGAAGAATGGTCAGAGCCATATCTTTAAAAGCAGATGTGGGACCGTGATGCAGCTCCAGAATTGAAGCGTCCCGGATGTCTACAGTCTTCACGAGAGAATCAGTATCAAATTTTCCCGAGCAGTAAGCGCCCTGAATACAAGCATCCAGCTGCTCCGGTGTAAAATCCAGAAATTCGGAAAGAATCTGTACAGCCAGTTTCGGGTAGGAAAGATCTTTCAGTTCATTAAGGTCAAAATGAACATCATCTATAAAGGCCGGGACATAAAGCCCGCCATCGGGAGCCAGGCCCCGGGTAATTGCCTCAGAAGCGCTTGCTTTTACGTTGTTATTGCGGGTGCTGACGTAGTATCTGTTGTTTTCCATCTGTAAATATGTAAAAATTCTTGCGAATTTCCTCCATCTCGTATTTGAATTGCTATGTTTCATATGATAAAATGTTTTCCTGTGAAAAACAAGTGTTTTTTACGGTGATACAGTTTACATATTGCTATAAATTCATTATAACAAAATTCGACAGGAATACAGGAGAAGACGTGAACATAGGATTATTAGGGCTCGGCACGATCGGTACGGGCGCATATGAATTGATCAATACAGGCTGCTGCAGATTTCCAGGTGAAAAGGCGCGGATTACCAAGATTCTCGACAAGGATCCGTCCAAGCATGCGGATGGTGCAGAAATTGTCACGGATCCCAATGCCATTCTCGAAGACGACAGCATTAAAATTGTCATCGGACTGATGGGTGGTCATGATTTTGAATACGAGATGTTAAAGAAAGCTCTTGAAAAAGGCAAGCATGTTGTAACCGCCAATAAGGCTGTGATCGGCGCTCATTTTGAAGAAATGTGTGCACTGGCAGAAAAGAACGGCGTTATGCTCCGCTATGAAGCATCTGTAGGCGGCGGTATTCCGATTATCAAAAATCTTGAACAGCAGCTCAGGCTCAATAATATCGACGAAATCAGCGGGATCCTCAACGGGACCACCAATTATATTCTGACAAAAATGACGCAGGACAAGACAGATTTTGCGGATGCTCTGAAGGAAGCACAGGCAGTCGGCTTTGCGGAAGCAGATCCCAGTGCGGATATAGGCGGCGGAGATGTCGCCCGCAAGATCGCCATTCTGTCTTCACTTGCCTATGGCGGCATGATCGGGGATGAAAAGATCACCAAAAGAGGTCTGGATGACGTTCGTGCCTGTGATATTTTCGAAACCGGACGGATGGGCTACCGCATTAAGCATCTCGGCCAGAGCATCAACCGTGACGGAGTGGTATCGGCGGTGGTCGAACCGGTACTGTTCAAGCAGAGCAGCCCCATGGCAGGGGTCAACAACGAATTTAACCTGGTCTCCATTCATGGCGACGTCATCAGCGAGCTTCAGTTCTATGGCAAGGGTGCAGGAAAAGAAGCGACAGCCAACGCCATCGTCCAGGATGTTCTGGATATTATGAAGAATCTTGAAGACGGCACATCGATTCCCCAGCCGGTCTTTAATGAACAGCTGGAACTGGAAGGAAATGAAGCTTTCTCAGGAGAATATTATCTGAGAATCAATCTCGGAAAAGACAAAAGACACGATCTGTCCGATATACTTGAAAAGGTCGAAGATCTCTGCAATCTCAAGCATGTCAATACGGCGGACAACAAGGTGTTTATTTTTACGGACAGTGTGAAGAGCACGGAATTTGACAAGCTGGTGGACAGCTTCCACGCCGAACCGGGCGAACTGTTCTATGCCAGAATTTGCGAATAAAACCGAGGATAAAATGGCAGAGCAGCAACAGAAAAGAAAAGAAAAAATCATTGTCCAGAAGTACGGCGGCACATCTGTCGGCAGTGTGGAAAAGATCAAGCGTGTGGCCAGACGGATCACCGACCGGCAGAAAGCCGGCAACAAGGTGGTGGTCGTGGTTTCAGCCATGGGAAAAACAACGGACGATCTGGTGGATCTGGCTTATCAGATTAACCCCAATCCGCCCAGCCGGGAAATGGATGTCCTGCTGGCAACCGGCGAACAGGTCAGTATTTCGCTTCTGGCGATGGCGATTGAAACCATCGGCGCGCCGGTGATCAGTCTCACAGGAGCACAGTGCGGAATCCGCACCAGTGATGTACATAAAAAAGCCCGTATCGATGTGATTGATACGACTCGTATTGATCAGGAACTTGCAGACGGTAAAATTGTGATTGTGGCCGGTTTCCAGGGAATTGATGAAAACCGGGATATCACGACGCTGGGCCGCGGGGGTTCCGATACCAGTGCAGTTGCAATTGCGGCAGCACTGAAGGCAAATGCCTGTGAAATCTACACCGATGTGGACGGCGTCTACAATGCGGATCCGCGTATGGTACCGAAGGCCAGAAAACTGGATATCATCAGTTATGACGAAGTACTGGAAATGGCCAGTCTCGGCGCCGGGGTTTTACATGCCAGAAGTGTGGAGCTTGCCGAAAAATACGATCTTCCGCTGGTCGTCAGATCCAGCTATAACGAGAATGAAGGGACACTGATAGTGAAAAGCAACAAAATGGAACGTGCGGTCGTCAAGGGTATCGCACTTGATGAAAATATCGCAAAGATTT
>JBMNSG010000090.1:0-9517 GCA_050945075.1 Eubacteriaceae bacterium
TCAAACTCTCTATTAAAAGTATTGATCAAAGTCTTTCGACTCTGGTTCATTCGCTGTTTTTGATGTTTATCGTGTTCGCACACGTCGTTTCTGGAATCTTGGTTTTATGTGTGCTAATCTCTTCTTAAAAAGAAGACTTAGCAACGCTGTTATCTTTTCTATGACCTGAAGAAAACGATAAATCGTTTTCTTTTTGCTGATTCATACTTGCGTTTTCGTCAGCTTTTATATTATATTGCATTCGAAACATGTTGTCAAGACATTTTAGTAAATATTTTTTACCGCTGTATCCTGATCCCTTTCGTTTCGACAGCTTTATAATTATAGCAACATACTTATCGCCCGTCAATACCCATTTTAAAAAATCTTTAACATCTTTCTGTATTCCTACATCGGAAGCTAAATGATTATCCGGGTACGCCGGAGCTCAGCAGTTGACTTTATCTAGTTTAGCAGGCAGCGCCTGTCCAGTCAACACGTTTATCAAAAGAATACAATATTTTTATAGTATTCCTGAATATAGAAAAATCCGCCCCTGCAGTGCACCCCGGACCGGCTCCGGAGACAGCAAAGGCGGATTTGAAACAGCCGACCTGAATGGATAACTAAACTACTTGAGCAGTTCTTCCGGAATGCTTGACAATGCCGCTTCATCTCCAACCAGAATCACATCGTTATGCATCTGCAGGATGGAGGCCGGTACTTCAGGTGTGACCGGTCCGAAGAATGCCTGGTACACAATATCGGCTTTATCGGCACCGCTTACAGCCACCAGGATTTTCTTTGCCTGCATAATGGACTTGATCCCCAGCGTATAAGCTTTTTTCGGAACATCATCCGCGGACGCAAAGAAACGTTTGTTGGCATTGATGGTGCTTTCTGTGAGATCGACACAGTGAATCTGGGTTTCGAAAGCTGTGTCCGGTTCATTGAATCCGATATGGCCGTTATGCCCGATTCCCAGGAGCTGCATATCAATTCCGTCAAAGCTCCTGATCAGATTGGTATAGCGGGCCACTTCCTTTTCCACGTCCAGCTCCATCCCGTTTGGAAGATAGGTATTCTGCGGTTTGATATTGACATGTTCAAACAGATTATGATTCATGAAATAGCGATAGCTCTGTTCATTTTCCGGATCCAGTCCGTAATACTCGTCCAGATTAATGGAGACAACCTCCGAAAAATCGAGATCTCCTTTTTCATACCAGTCAATCAGCTGTTTGTACAGGCCCACCGGTGTGGAACCGGTAGCCAGGCCCAGCACTGCGTTTGGTTTCATAATAATCTGTGCAGAAAGTATGTTTGCCGCTTTCCGGCTCATGTCCTTATAGTCTTTTGCCTTGTAAATCCTCATAAAATCCCTCCCTGGATCATCATTTAAGTACATTATAGAGAGCTGAACCCCTCATTTCAAGCATTTTTCTTTTATTTTCTTTTATTTATTTGTGATTATATTTTATTTACTTTTATTATATTCGCAGATTATATCATGGCAAGGATTCCTGTGATTTTTAAGTTATAACGAAGCGATGATACCAGTTGAAAATTTACATTTTCATTGGTCTTATATACCCCGGATTCTGGACATCAAAAAAGACCATCCTGACGGATGGTCTATGTTTTGCTTCAGATTTTCGGATTATGCTGCTTCCTTTGATTTGGCGGCCGGTGCGATTCCCAGAAACCGGGACAGGGGCTTGTAAACCAGGAAAGTTACACATGAGTTGATGCCAGCCTTTAACAGGTTGAACGGTACGATAATCGGAAGAATCATCGGGATTACGGTATCGACTGAAACACCCATAAAGATAGGTGTCATGATCAGGTTCCAGAGAACCATCATGATAGTCATTACGATTGAACCCGCGACCAGACCCGCGATTGCACCTTTCATGGTGTGGAATTTCTTGTAAATCAAAGCTGCAGTCAGCACGAAGCTGCCGGATGCAATAAAATGCATGAGAATACCGATAATGCCGCTGGATGCACTGACAGTGACACCCTGAAGCAGACACACCAGCGCGGTCAGCACCAGTCCGCCGAGAGGTCCGAACATGAATCCGCCAATAAGGATCGGAATGTCTGCCGGATCATATTCCAGGAATGGAGCTGCCGGGAATATCGGGAAATGGATGATGGCGACGAGCAGAATGGACAGTGCTGCGAGCACAGCCATCTGTGTAAGGGTTTTGGTTTTCATGGTTCCTCCTTACAGTCTGTCAGAGTGCAATAAAAAACCCCGGAAGAATTTCCAGGGACGATTGCGTAGGATATCAGACGTCTGAACGTCTTTCCTGCTGTTACTTTCATCCGGACTTTAACCGTTGGTTCCGGATTTAAACCGGATCGGCCTTGCGGCTCGAAGACTCATCGCTTTCGCGCTTCACTTCCAGTGAGGATTTTCACCTCGCCCTGAAACAGACTATTTTGTTTTTCTATATTCTATTATACTCATCGTTATGAAAATATCAACCAGTCTGGTCAACATTTCCATCTTTTTTAAGTCTTGAATTAAGTCTTGAATATGGTGCCGTTCGAATTGCAGGCGTCTTTGGCATGAAACAGGCTGACCACCGCCTTTCACCGGCATTGGCGCGGCAAAACAGGCGCTCCATCTGTTACGAACCGGATGTTGCAAACCGGATGTTACGAGCCGGATGTTATGAACCGGATGTTGCAATCCGCTTGCTGCAATCCGCCTGCTGTGATCCGGCTGTCAGCTGAACATATGGAATTTATACAGTACCAGCGCCACCAGGGCGGTCAGAACCACCGTGATCGTCACTACAGGCCCGAACGACGCAAAGGGCAGCCCTGCCACGTTCATCCCGTAAAAACTGGATACCATGGTCGGGATTGCCATCAGGATCGTGATGGCGGTCAGGATCTTCATGACGATGTTCAGGTTATTGGAAATAATGGAAGCGAAGGCATCCATTTCACCGCTCAGGATATTGCTGTAGATCGAACACATTTCGATCGCCTGGTCTACTTCGATCATGACATCTTCGAGCAGCTCGACATCATCCTCATACAGTTTGATTATACGGCCGCGCTGCAGCTTTTCAATAACCATCTGATTGGACTTGAGCGAGGTGGAAAAGAAGACCAGCGACTTTTCCAGTTCCAGCATCTGGAACAGTTCTTTGTTTTTCATGGAACGGTGCAGTTCCATTTCCACTTCGGTACTGCGCTTGTTTATCGTACGCAGGAAATAAAGAAAGCGGGTGGCTGCCCGGTACAGGATCTGCAGGATAAAACGGGTCTTGAGGTTGGTAAAGGTATATTTGACCTTACCTCTGGCAAAATCCTCAAGAATTTCGTTCTGATGCAGGCATACGGTAATCACGCAGACCGGTGTTTCAATAATCCCGATCGGGTAGGTTTCGTAGGTCAGCTCTTCAGAATCCTCCATACGTCTGGGCACGTCAAAAGTAATAAGCGAGCAGTTGTAGTCTTCGTCCTGTTCGACTCGTGAAATTTCTTCATTATCCAGTGCGGCCCGTATATAATCCTCTTCCACACCGTACTGCTGCGAAATCGTGTCAATTTCGTCTTTGGTCGGGCGAGTCATGTTAATCCAGCAGTTTTTTTCAAACTCCTCGATTTTCGCGACTCTTCCGTCTATTGTTTTGTAAATCTCGATCATTCTTTTCTCCCGTCCGGTCCGCCGTCAGACCGGTCAATACTGTCAGGTTGCTTCGTGTCTCTCCAGGGTCACTGTCCATAGCTGGCTCCTTTCGGGTAGTCCGGACAACGATGATCGATTCCTGAACCGCTTAAGGCAACGCCGTTAAACGTCCGATCTGTCTTTATCCGTCTTTTTAATTATCTTAATTTGACCTGAAATTGTCAATTCACAAACACAAGATGCCATACGATTGCAATTCACGTCACTTCGCTGTGAAAGAAAACAGATTATCCTTCTTCCAGTCTTACCCCTGACGTTGAAAACCTCTCCTGATTTAACGTAAAATAATAGAAAGACAAAGATAAACGGATCTTTTCTTTTAACTGGAAAACGAATGGAACCAAACCATGAAAAAAGATAAATATATCATCCTTTCAGCCGCACTGCTCGCCATTATCCCGACTCTGCTGCTTTCACTGATTATCTCGTACATGCTCTCACAGAGCATGTATACCAACAGAATGGAAGATCTTCAGTCAACATCGAATACCATCGCCAATTACATTAACCAGGCTTATGCCTCCGGGATAGATGGCGCAGACAACGAAAAGCAGTTTCCCGCCTACTCCGCTTTCCTGAACAACACGGCTGACAGCAATCTGAAGGCGGAGGCACAGAAGACAATCGAAACCGCGACTGCCGCCAATAGTTCCATTCAGTCATCCTCTCTGGTCGATACCTCGGGAACCATTGTCGTTGCTTCCAATACTGCTAAAATCGGGAAGAATATTGCAGATACCGAGCTGTTCAAGCATGTGTCCGCCACCAATGACTCCTTCTGTGAACTTACCTTCCAGGACAATGTTCCTGTGATGATCATAGGCATGCGCATTATGGACGGAGACCGTTTTATCGGCATCTACCGGCGCAGCGTATC
Source organism: Eubacteriaceae bacterium (assembly GCA_050945075.1). Lineage (GTDB taxonomy): Bacteria > Bacillota > Clostridia > Eubacteriales > Eubacteriaceae > UBA7485. Next base: position 4,569 of record JBMNSG010000090.1, read on the forward strand.
CCTGCCGCTGGTTCAGTCCATCGCAGACAATGAAAACAGCAATAACGGAGCGGTTTTCCTGATCGGCAACAACAACCAGAGCATCGACTACCTGCCCGGGGACAATAAACCGGCGGGCGCCCTCAATACCAGCGAATCCACCGACAACAATTCAAAACTGGCAGACCTGAAATCCGAAGTTTACCACGACGAGCTCAGCAGCAGCAGCGGTTATATTGATTTTACAATGGACTCAAAACAGAATCTGGCAGCCTATACCAGTATCGAAGACGTAGGATGGGTAGCTGTGACCAGTCTCCCGCGTGCCGTACTTCTGTACGACATCAACCGCTTTGAGCTTTTCTGTCTGGTCCTGACTTTTGGCATCTCCCTGGGTGCAGCACTCATTGCCCGCAACCTCACGCGCAAGCTCACGAAGCCGTTTGACCAGTACAGCAGCGTTCTGACCAGTTATATCCACGATGATTACGAACCGAAATGTGAAGACAGCGGCATTGAACAGATCGAGGCGATCGGCCGGCAGATTAATGTGCTCGGAGAGAGCCTTGAAGAAAAAGAGCATCAGCTTTCCGATGCCAGAAACACCATGCACGAAATGACGACACTCGATGCCCGGACCCGCCTGTCCACACGAAGCGCCATCTACAATAAAATCGCCCAGCTGTTCGGCCATACGCCCAATCAGGCACTGGCCCTGATGGATATTTCCGGCTATAAGCCGCTGGTCAGCCTTTACGGACAGGCGTTCGGAAGCGCATTGCTGGAAGCCGTCGCCCAGATCCTGATGGAATACCGCCACGGGGGCACGTATATCGCCCGCCTCGGCGATGACGATTTCCTGCTCTTCTTCTCCAATTTCAAGAGTGAGGAAGATGTTCTGGAACAGCTCAAACAGATCATGAAGGACGTCCACAGCATCTCGACTATTAAAGGACAGGAAGTCAAGCTGGACGCTAACATCGGGATTGTCTATCTGGACGATACCATTACCAGCCGTACTGTCTGGATGCGTCAGGCCGATGAAGCCAAATACCAGGCCAAGAACTCAAGCAAGCATTACCATATTCATGAAAGCCATCCGGACGCCCCGCAGCAGGAACCGGAATACTGGCTGATGCTCTCACAGAAGACTACCGACAGCGGGCAGATGACCGGCGACGTACCGGATTTCTTTATCGCCGGAGACTCCCGTGGTGAATCAGTACCCAGTCCGGAGCCGCGCCGCCGGCCGCGCCCGGACAGCAGCAGGAATCCGGAATCAGACAACAAAACCAGTCCCGCCGATGCCGGATCCGGCATCAGGATCAGTCAGGAACCTGGTGCAAGGCCTGGTGCCAGGGATTGTAAAGAAACCGGTTCCGGGAACTGTAAAGAGTCTGATTTGAACGATTGTAAAAAAGCCGGCCCCGGGGACTGCGAAATCTCCGGTTCCCAAACCTGCGGACCAGCCGGTCCGGACGATGACCCGGCCGCCGAGGTATTCCGCTCACCCAACACCAACAGCCCCCGGCCGCTCAAAATATTCGACTCTGAATCCTAAAAAAACAGGGATGCGCAAGTAAATGCACATCCCTGTTTTCACGTTCTGAATATTCTATTCATTCCTTTTTGCAGGAAGATTTCCTTTGACTGTTGATTCGATATTTTCCAGAGATTCAATAAACTGTTTTTTACGGCTGTGCGTGAAAAAAATGCTCATGATCTGGTAATTCCAGCGATACATGGTTTTGTAATAATGATAGGTTTCTTCGTAAACCACATCACATTTTCCGTCTTCGGATTCCGTCACATGATAGCTGATGCTGGTCTTGTTGACGTTGCTGTCCACAGTCGATGCATACACATACGGAGATTCCTGTCCTTCTGACGGCGGTTTATATTCGGTGACCGTAATCGTGACCGGTGCAGCGCCGCCCATCTGGGTCTGAATACTTTTGTGATACGTCAGACCCTCCGTGACCGGCTTCTTTTTCTTCATATCCCTGATTACGGATTTTTCCACAACTTCAAAAAATTGTTCGGGGGTGATGTCGAGATGCTTTTCGATTTTCATCTTATATCCTTTACTTTGTAAGAGTTGCCGCTCCTGCCTGTCGCCGTCAATTCCGGGCCGTGCCCCGCCCGGACAGCAGCCGGATCAGCTATAAATATAGTGTAACCGAATTTCCTTTAAATAACATATATTTACTTTTATACATTATATCCTTTATGTCAAAAGATGCCGGCATTCGTATTCAGTTTCCACTGATTCGGGACCGTTCCGGCCTGAAGTGACCGATCATCCGATCTGCAAGCCGCTTGTGTCTGTATCCTGCCTGGACCGTTCCCGCCCGGCCGCTGTCAAAAAAGACCGGAGAGAATTTTCCCGGGTTGCTGCCGGTTCAATCTTCTTCGGTCTTTGAGTGGTTTTAAATGCCTGTTCCGGGTATTTCCGCACCCGGGTCCGCATCAGCAGATTCTGTTAACGCATGAGCAGGACATCGCTGTCCAGCAGATGGATGGCCGGATGGTCTTTGAGCGCATCCACAACCTTCTTCTGATCATCTTCGGAAACTGCGAAGATAATAATGGCGTTGGTGGTGTTCTGCGGCAGGAAAGAGTACGCGTACTTAATCTGTACATCGGCACGGGTCAGCAGCTCGGTGAGCTGGCTCATTCCGCCCGGCTTGTCCGGCAGTTCCACTGCCATCACCGGCGTTTCATTCGCCATGATGTGGGCCGCCTTGAGCGCGGACAGACCTTTTTCCGGGTCCTGAAGAATCAGACGGATAATGCCATAGTCTGCTGTTTCCGAAATCGTAAGCGAACGGATATTGATGTCATTTTCCGCGAGTACACGCAGCACGTGAGCCAGACGGCCTTCGCCGTTCTGAATAAAAACGGAAATCTGTCTTATCATGATTTTCTCCTGTATCGATTCCTTCGAAATAAAATCCGAAATTTAAATCCTGTTGCTTCAGCCGTTTCTGTCCGGATGATGCTGTGCTTCCGGTCAGATTTCGCGCTTGTCGATTACGCGCACAGCCTTGCCTTCGCTTCTCGGGAGACTCTTTGGTTCTCTGAGGACGATATGCGACTTGATGCCGATAACCGAAGTGATTCTGTTCTTGATCTGCTTTTCGATATCTTCCAGCTCCGCAACGGTATTCAGTTCCAGAGATTCCGGCAGTTCCACCTGAATTTCGACCTTGTCCAGAACGCCTTCGCGTGTGACGATAATCAGATAATTCGGTTCCACCAGGCCTGTATCGAGCAGTGCATGTTCGATCTGGCTCGGGAATACATTGACACCGCGGATAATAAGCATATCATCGGTACGTCCGCGCAGGCGGGCAATTCTTCTGTGTGTGCGTCCGCACTTGCAGGGTTCCGGGATAATGCAGCTTATGTCACGTGTTCTGTAACGGATAAGCGGCATACCTTCCTTGCCTATTGTCGTGATAACCAGTTCGCCGTATTCGCCGTCCGGCAGCACTTCCCCGGTCTTGGGGTCGATGATTTCCGGAATGAAATAATCTTCCCACATATGCAGGCCGTTCTGTTCTTCACATTCGATGGCCACACCCGGTCCGCAGATTTCCGACAGTCCGTAAATATCGTAGCATTTGATGCCCAGCTTTTCCTGGATATCCTTGCGCATGTTTTCAGACCAGGCTTCCGCACCATGAATCCCTGCTTTGAGCTTGAGCTTGTTCTTGTCGATTCCGTAATCCTTGAGCGATTCTCCCAGGAACTGCGCATAAGAAGGCGTGCAGGTCAGATGAGTAGTTCCGAAATCCTGCATGAGCATCAGCTGTTTCTGCGTGTTGCCGCTGGACATCGGGATGATGGAAGCACCGAGACGTTCGGCCCCGCCGTGAATCCCCAGACCCCCTGTAAACAGGCCGTAGCCGTAGGAATTCTGGATCACCGAATGTCTGTCCGCACCGGTGCCGACCAGACCTCTGGCCACCACTTCTGCCCACATATTCAGATCCTTCTTGGTATAACCGTCGACAACCGGTTTCCCTGTAGTGCCGGAACTGGCATGAAGCCGGATGATGTTTCTCAGCGGTTCCGCGAACATCCCGTAGGGATAATTATCCCTGAGGTCGATCTTGGTCGTAAACGGCAGCCGTTTCAGATCGTCGAGACTTTCGACACTGTCGCCGTCCAGTCCCATTTCCTGAAATTTCTGTCTGTAAAAAGGAACCCGTTCATAAACTCTCTGAACTGTATCCTTTAACCGTTTGAGCTTCAATGCATCGAGCTGCTCCCTGGGGAGCGTTTCGTAGCTTTCGTTCCAGTACCTGGTCATCTTTCTCTCCTGAATATCCTTTTGCCGCCCTCCGAAAATAGAATCTTTAATAAGCAGATTCCGAAAGGTCTTAAAAAAACCCGCTTCTGCGGGTCTTCTACTGTTATATAGCTTTATTATAATAAAGTGCGCTTTGAATTGTCAATAAATCGTTTATCAGGAAATCGACGGCGCCATTATTATCCTTGCCTGTAAAGGGCATTATTGAAATTCAATCAATAAAGCTGCTCTCCTAAAACAGTCTCCACAACTCTGTGAACCGGGAATTTTTCCCCCGTCCACAGTTCAAATGCTTCCGCACCCTGCTGCACCAGCATGCCAAGACCGCCGCAGGTGGTCAGCCCGCGTTTTTTTGCTTCGCGGAGCAGGCAGGTTTCCCTGGGATTATAGACAATATCCGCGACTGCACAGTTTTCCGGCAGAATACTCAGATCCGCGAGGGGCGTCGTGTTTTCATGCGGAGCCATCCCGGCAGAACCGGCATTGATAAACAGAGCGGCGTCTTTAAGTTCTTCCCGCAGCACATCCATATTGGTAAGCGGAATGGCACGGACTTTTGCCAGGGCGATTGCGTTTTTGTTTTCTCTGGCAAAGGCCACCGCTGCCTGCGCTAGGCCGATGTTGAGCCGGGAAGCCAGTTCCTCTGCCTTCC
>JBMNSG010000091.1:0-9266 GCA_050945075.1 Eubacteriaceae bacterium
TTCTCCAGTTCTTCTCTGTAGCATTTCCTGATAACACCATAAAATCTGTTCCGGTCTTCACTCTGAGTCAGTTCCTGAATCTGGCTCAGATCAATCCGCCAGGGAAGCCGTGCGATCAGCAGCTCCTTTTTTTCAAAATCGATATGCTCTCTAATCAGATCAATGCACCGGTTGAGCATTCTCAAATGATCAGAAAAGCTCAAAACAGCCTCTCTGGTCTCATTCTGCTTCTGCATCAGCAGTTTAAGGGTGTCAAATTCTTTCACCGCAGAATCAGAACGTCCGTTTTCATGGTCTGTACGATATCCTTCAATCAGACTCTCGATTTCCCTGGACTTGGCAGTCTCTGTTTTCAGAGCACTGTCCATTTTTTCGGTGACCGCATCAATATCGCCGCTCAGGCGAATCAAGGCTTCCGTGTAAATTTCAATCGAACTTTCCAGCATATATTCACGCTGGTCACTGCGATCGTCGTCCAGTCCCGTCAGTTTCTTAAAGCCCTGATAAGCTCCGATTCCCAGTGCTGCCGCCAGTCCTATCCCGGTAAACATACTGGAAAAGCCGAGGAACCCGCCCAGCCCCAGCGCTGTCAGTCCGGAGGTAATTCCGGCCGCACTGAGTCCGATCACGGAACCTGAAAAATAGACGGCTGTAAGCGGTACTCCGACAGCCGCTGCCTGAAGCGCCAGCTCTTTCATGGTACGGCTTATTTCCGTGTCTGACATCCTTGTTTTCAGGATATCCTCGTCCGCCTGGATACTGAGCAATATAACTTTCACCTGGTCGTCGGTCACACCCAGTTCCCGGCAGACACGGCCTATATACGGATCCTCCTGCCACAGCGAATCAAAGCCTCTGAGCCGGTAAATTACCAGCAGATCCTTGACCAGTGACTGTTTTAAATCCGGCTGATACTTCTCCGGCACCTTTTCTGTCAGGAAACGGATAAGATCTTCACTGGTGGTGTGCCGTTCTTTGAAGAAAACATAACGTCTGATATACTCCCAGTCCGATGGATTCAGTCCGATCTGAACCGCCAGAACTGCAATCTGAGCATATTCGCGGTCATTCATGACCTTCCCGTCGGTCAGCATATAATTGGCCAGTATTTCCAGGTAGGCCGTTTTGACTGCACGGTTCATTGATTCAAGGGGTTTTATAGAATTAGCGCGCATTTTTTTATCTGACATATTGTCTGCTCCGCTGTTTAATGATTCTGACATGATATTCTCCGATGGTTATTTTATTCATTATACAGCAGATCCTGCAGAGAAATAAAAAGCCGCGTCTGAGCGCGGCCCTTGTCATTTTCATTTGTCGGTAAAAATCTGCGATTCTGCCCGGCGTGTAAAATTCTGTTCCAGCATGGAAACATGTGAAAGAAAGGCAGGATTATCAAAATACCGGGCTCCCACCGGGCAGCTTTGAATACACGACTGACATTTGATACAGATTCCCGTGATTTTTTCAGGATGATCATAGTCAATGGAACCGAGCGGACAAAGCTCTGCACAAAATCCACAGTGAATACATTTTTCCATATCTGTTTTCGGTGTGGCCTTCAGAAAATTCACAGGTTTTCCATCCGTCCCTTTGGGGACATAATATGGTGCCTTTCCGTCACCCGGTATAGTGACAGGTTCAAAACGGTCTTCGCGGATTTTTTCCTCTACACAGACAGCCAGACTCTGCAGCAGTGCACGGTCTTCATTGTCCGGGCGATCCGCCGCCACTTTATCCGTAAAAGCATGGGGCATACAAAACGCTGCCGCAGCAATTACCTGAAAACCATCTGTCTCCAGCAGATCACGCAGCTCAGCAGCTGCATTGTCAAAACTCCTGTTTCCGAAGGTTACCACAGGAATGGCAGCCGCTCCGTTTCCCTGAACATGATCTGCAATCCAGGGACTGATTTTATTTGGCACACGCCCGGCATAGACAGGTGTCCCGAAAACGACCAGATCTTCCGGTGTGAAAATCAGGGAATGCTGACGCTGTCCCGGCAGTGTAAAATCAATAACCTCAGTCGTCAGATTCAGATCATGCCCCAGTCTATGAGTCAGTGCTTCCACTACACGTCTGGTGTTACCGGTTGGACTGAAATAAACAGCCTTGATTTTCTGTATTTTCATTGTGCCCTCATTAGAGATATTTATCCAGTTCCCTGTCCACATTTTCCATTTTCCGGACATGCGGATGTACAAACAGCTTGCCCCTGGCTGAGACCATTTCGATATTACGCAGTGCCTGCAGATCATCCAGAGGATCAGCCTCAGTCACAATCATATCCGCACATTTTCCGGCTTCAATGGTCCCTGTTATTTCACCGAGTCCTGCCAGTTCTGCATTGATCTGTGTAGCCGTATGCAGGGCAAAACGGGATGTGACCCCGCAGTATTTGCGGAAAAAGTCCAACTCCCGCCACATATTGTAATGAGTCGTAAACGGACAGCCTGTATCGGTCCCCAGACCGACCGGAATCCCGTTTTCGAGACAGGCTTTTGCACATTCGATCATCCCCTCAAAAACAACATTGCCGTTAAACTGTCCCATTTCAGAGGTATTGCTGACAGACCGGTCAAATAAAGCGTACGGGAGAGCGGGTGAAATAGTCAGAATATGAAATGCACCGCGCTGTTTGAATAACTCGATGATTTCTTCATCTGGTCTGGCCCCGTGCTCTATACTGTCCACTCCGTTTTCAAGCGCTACTCTGACGCCTTCAGGACTTTCGACATGAGCCGCAACTTTGTAGCCCAGACGATGGGCTTCTTCGCAGGCTGCCCTGACCATTTCGGGAGGCATTTTCAGTACACCGGGTTCTCCTTTGACAGTAGCGTCCATCACTCCGCCCGTAATCATAAGCTTAATCAGATCCGGCTTGCCTTCAGCAATTTCCCGAACGTAATTAACTGCCTCATCGGCATTATGGGCAATAACCGAAACCGATCCGGCCATATGTCCATGCGGAACTGATATTGCATAGTTTGAAGAAAGTATTCTGGGGCCGTCTATAATCCCTTTTTTGATTTTATCCCGTATCTTTGAATCATAATTTCTGATACCACCTACCGTACGGATCGTCGTTACACCGCTCATGAGCTCTGTACGGGCATAGGACTGACACATATCTTCCATGATCAGTCTTGTCGGTGCACAGCTGGTCATTATTGCTGCCAGCCTGGCGCTGTCAGTGGGATGTTTTTTAGGCTTACTGCCTGCTGCAGGCAGATGAACGTGCATATTAATCAGCCCCGGCATCAGGTATTTTCCGTCCAGATCGACCACCTTATATCCACTGATATCTATGCCATCATCCGCAATCGCTGTAATTCTGTCACCGTCCGTCAGAACGATCTTACCGGTTTCCGGCATCATATCTGACTTTCCATTCAAAATTTTTCCGTTTATATAAGCATATTTCATGACAACCGTACTCCTTTAAACTGTCTGTATTCTCTGAATTCACCGACAGTATTAATTAACCTTTTGGCTCTATTGTAATCCATTTCCCAGACACCGACATCAAATAAATATTCGGATACTCAGATAAAATCAGTCTCTTTAAATTTAAACCAGATATTGATAAAAAATAAACAAAACATTTAAAAACGGCCCTTCTGCATTAACCAGAGTTTATGTGAACCCTGTATATTATGTGAACCGGGAGCTCTCTGTACACTAGAAAGAAGGCTGTTACTTAATGATCACCCAAAAGATTACCGCTCTTATTCCAGCCTGCGAACCAACCGATGTCCTTCCCGAATTAGCCAGACAGCTGGTCTGCCTGGGTATTTCTGTCGTAGTTGTCGATGACGGCAGCGGTCCATCCTGCAGCGATGTTTTTAACCGGACCAGGCAATTTGCTGATGTTATTTCCTATCCGGACAATCGTGGAAAAGGATATGCCTTAAAAGCCGGTCTGGAGTATATTGACCGCAGCTGTCAGAAAAGAAAAGGTGCCGATGTCGTTGTGACACTCGATGCCGATGGACAGCATACAGCAGCCGATGCTGTAAAAACTGCAATTGCAGCTGTGGAAAATCCAGGCAGTCTGACTCTGGGCGTACGCAGATTTGATAAAAACACACCCTGGAGAAGCCGCTTTGGCAATCGTCTGACCAGTCTGGTCTATCTGTTATCATCAGGATCCAGAGTCAGTGATACTCAGACCGGACTGCGCGCGTTTGGAAGCGATCTGATCCCGTTTCTGCTTGGAATCGAAGGAGAACGTTATGAATATGAAATGAATGTACTCATGGAATGTTCACGACATCATATCCCGATCCGGGAAATACCAATTCAGACCATTTACATAGACGGAAACAGCAGTTCTCATTTTCGAAAAATTCGTGACTCATTTCTGATTTATGGAAAAATACTGAAATTTGCAGCCTCTTCCTTAATCGGATTTACTGTAGATTTCTGTCTGTACAGTCTTTTTACGGTTCTGTTATCCGGAATAGGCAGTGCTGTCAGCATTATCGTCGCAAACATTATCGCGCGCATTGTCAGTGCCGGAACCAACTTTGCCATGAATAAACGTTATGTTTTTAAAAACCATGACAGCGTAATCCAGACAGGCCTGCGGTATTTCATACTCGCCGGTTTCATACTCGCCGGCAATACGCTGATGCTGAGCCTGCTGGCAGATGTACTGGATATGAATAAATATGCAGCAAAAATAGTGACTGAAATGATTTTCTTCCTGTTCAGCTGGTTCGTCCAGAACAAGCTGATTTTCAACAGGAATTCTGGCAGACAAACAGCTTTACCGGTATCTGACCATTCAAAGAAAAATCAAGACGATCCTGCAGATTATTCCTGGATATACGCTGACTGTACCAGCATCATGCTGCGCAGGCCAACAGAAAGTGAAGAAAAACAATAAAACGAAAACGAATCAAAAAATGGCCGGTTCTGTACAGTATTACGCTGGTTCTGTTTACGGTTTACGTGCTGCTGGATGCTTTTGTAATCCCACGCAGTTATTCAACCGTGTACAGTTCATCAGCAGCAGACAGTTCCGGCAGTGATACCTCAACATCTGAAAACACTGATTCTGTCAGTGCCGAAGCAACGGCTTACGCGTCCGTCAAAAAAGTCGTAACGGACAATTCTTATAAAGATGAAAATATAAATATTCAGATTACACAGTATCGCGAAAATGATACGGATATTTATGTAGCGGACATTACCGTTTCCAGTGCAGATTACCTGAAAACGGCGTTTGCCCAGGATACTTACGGAAAGAATATTACCGCTAAATCCTCGACTATAGCCGGTGACAACAACGCGATACTGGCGATTAATGGAGATTATTACGGAACCCGCGATGGCTATGTTATCCGCAACGGCGTCTTATACCGTGAAACATCCGCCGGGAGTACCCAGCAGGATCTGGTCATAGGCAGTGACGGTTCCTTCTCGTTTATTACCGAAGGTACGGTAACAGCTCAGGAACTGCTTAATAATGGTGCCTGGCAGGTTCTCTCATTCGGGCCCGCCCTGATCACACAGTATACAGGGCTGCCTGAATCAGCCGGCAATATTGTCAGCCTCTGGAGATGCGGAATTGCCACCCTGACCACGGGCAGCTGTCTTCAGGGAATTTTTGAAATTTACGGCTCTGCCGCTTCACTGGTACAGATATACTGGATTGCAGGCTTCTCCCTGCTGGCTGCATCAGGAATTCTCTGCCTGATTCATTTCCAGTCAGACAAACGAAAGAATCATTCTGTCCATGACCGGATGAAAACAGATATCTGAAAATAACCGTTTAAATAAAAAAGCCTTTCGTAAATCACGTCACCGATACGCCGTGGTTTCGAAAGGCTTTTTTCTTTTTTGATCATTAAGTTTTTTCTTCTATAGTATGAAAGCAAACCAGCACCTGGCTTCATAATATCCAGGGAACTCAGTCCACACAGGATATCTGTGGAAAATCCGATTGATCTGACGATGTATCAGTCATGATCCCTCTTCTGCCAATCTGACAGATAGCGGATTCGACACCCACGCTGTCTCCGTCATAAAATTCCTGGCCGTTCTGATACATATTGTAACCAAGAATACCGGCATCCACCGATGCAGCTATTCTGGCCGCACAGGAAGCCCTGGCTCCGTCACAGATAATCCCCGAGGTAATGGAAAGCGCATTCAGCAGTGTATGATTGATTTCCTCGAGCCCGCCACCCAGCAGATACGCGATTCCGGCACCGGCACTGGCGCCGGCAGTCACAGCCCCACAGCATGCAGAAAACTTTCCTGCCTGACTGCTCAGATGGATTGCAGACAGATTGGATATCAATAATGCCCGGTAAAGACGGTCCTGTTCGATGCCGTATTCTTCGGCAAATACAATCAGGGGCATGGTTACCGTCAGGCCCTGGTTGCCGCTTCCGGAATTAATGACCACCGGCAGAGCACATCCGCTCATCCTTGCATCCGATCCGGCTGCCGCCATGGCCTTGGCTCTGATTTTAACGTTATCGCCGTACGAAGTAAGGAGAACACTGCCTATATTGGCACCGTAATTTCCGCGCAGGCCTTCTTCTGCAATTTCACTGTTACAGCGCATCTGACGGTCAAGCATCTCCACGACATCATCCAGATCTGCCGTTTCTGCAAAATCATATATTTTTTCCATTGTCAGCAGAGAACAGTCCTGCTCATGACTGCAGATGGAGCTCCTGCTGTTTTTTTCGTAAAGGACCTCGCCGTTCTTTTCAATCCGGATTACATTGGTATGTCCATCCCGGATCTGAACCGAGGCTTTATCATGATTTGAACAGACCGTGATTTTTATATCCAGAGAATGATCTGTATCCGCCGCCGAAACCAGAACGGGTCTGGTATGCAGATAATCCCGTATCCTTTTCTTTTGCTCATCTGTTACGTCAGGAATGACTTCAAGTCCTCTGTCCACTCTGCCGGCAATGATGCCAGCGGCAGCGGCAGCTTCAATTCCCCGTAAACCGCCGGTATTCGGAACAATGACGCTTCTTATGTTATTAATGATATTACTGCTCACTTCCGCTTCCACGCGCCCCGGAATTGTTCCAAGAACCTCTCTGGCTATGGCGGAGCAGTAGGCAACAGCAATCGGTTCAGTACAGCCCATGGCCGTAATCAGTTCATGCTGCAGGATATTCAGATATGTCTGATACAGATGACTGCTTCTCTCCATAAATCTTTCCTCATCTAATATGTTGCTTAGCGTGAACAGGACAGGATTATCGATTCCCTCCTGAGAACACGAAAGCACCTTATATTATACGCATCTATCGTTCAGATTTACAGACCTTTGCATTCTTTAGCGTTCATTCGTTTCATAATTCTATCGTTTTCAGTAAAAACAGAGCAGATAACAGCTCATTTTCTTTTCCTGATGATGATTTATTTTCAGTTTACTGATATAACTGTTGAAGAATTTACACGTGAAACGAGGAAAAGCAATGATTACAATGTATGAAGTTCTGATCTGTTTTCTGGGCGGACTGGGTGCCGGTCTCGGTACAGGTCTTGCAGGGCTGTCTGCTGCTGCAGTCGTCTCGCCCATGTTAATCACATTTTTGAATTTTCCCGCTTTTGAAGCAATCGGGATTGCCCTGGCATCAGATGTTCTCGCCTCGGCTGTTTCTGCCTGGACATACTGGAAAAATAAAAACATTGATCTGAAACACGGTCTGGTCATGCTAGCTTCCGTACTGGCCTTTACACTCATCGGCAGCTGGGTTGCTTCCATGGTACCCAATGCAACCATGGGAACCTTCTCCAAAGTCATGACCCTTCTGGTCGGTCTTAAATTTATTTTCCGGCCGGTTATGACTACCTCCGAAAAACAAAAACAGAAAACCGAAAAGGTCAAAATGATCCAGTCGGTTCTCTGCGGTATGCTCATCGGATTTATCTGTGGTTTTGTCGGTGCCGGCGGCGGCATGATGCTGCTCCTGGTTCTGACCAGTGTTCTCGGCTACGATCTGAAAACAGCTGTCGGCACCAGTGTCTTTATTATGACCTTCACCGCACTCACAGGCGCCGGTTCGCACTTCGCCATAAGCGGCACCCCGAATATCCCGATCCTGCTGCTCTGTATGCTGTTTACCTTTATCTGGGCCAGAATCGGCGCAAAATGGGCAAACAGCGCAGATGTTAAGCTGGTAAACCGGGTCACCGGCGTAATCCTGAGCGCCTTAGGAATCCTGATGCTGGTGGTGTAACAGTTTCTTTTATGCATCCGCGGGTAACGTCCAAAAAGCCACCCGGAAAGGGTGGCCGATGAAATGATGTATTTCTATGACAATGCTGCTGATGCTTTTTCCAGTTCATCCCGGATCGCAATATGCTGCGGACAGGCATCCTCACATTTCCCGCATTTGATGCATTCGGAGGCTGGCGCTTTTCCATGGCCGCCGGTCAGCCACTGCAGCTGATGCTGAGCCGCTGCTTTATCTCCATAGAGCGTGAGAACGTTCATTGCCGTAAAGGTTCCTGAAATCCCGATATTATTGGGACAGACCTTGGCGCAGTAATTGCATGTGGTACAGGGAATAAGCGGTATTTTCGCCAGCTCCCGACGCGCATTTTCCACGACTTTATCCTGTTCCGGTGACAAACTGGTGAAATCCTTCATAAAAGACAGGTTTTCTTCCATCTGTTCTGTATTACTCATGCCGGAGAGAACCACCATCACACCCGGAAGTGAAGCCGCAAAACGAAGTGCCCACGAGGCAGGCGAAGCATCCGGATCTGCTGCTTTAAAAACTTCTTTCACTGTTTCCGGCGGATTTGCAAGCATACCACCCTTCACCGGTTCCATTACAATTACAGGCTTTCCGTGTTTTCTGGCTACATCATAGCAGCCGCGTGACTGAATAGCCGGATTATCCCAGTCTGCATAATTAATCTGCAATTGTACAAATTCCATCTCCGGATGGTCATTCAGGATCTGTTCCAGTTCTTCCGGCGTTGAATGAAATGAAAAACCGATATGGCGTATCAGTCCTTCCTTCTTCTTTTCCTGGACGAAATCCCACATATCGAACTCATCGAAAAACCGTGTACGGCTTTCCCCGAGATTGTGGAGCAGGTAGAAATCAAAATAGCCGGCACCTGTCTGTTCCAGCGAAGTTGTAAACTGTGCTTCCGCCTCTTCTCTGGTCTTGCAGTTAATCCAGGCCGCATTCTTGGTGGCCAGCTGAAAGGAATCCCGCGGATACCGTTCCACAAGCGCCTGGCGGATTGCATCCTCACTGCCTGCATAC
>JBMNSG010000092.1:0-9177 GCA_050945075.1 Eubacteriaceae bacterium
ATATTGTAATGTTTTTCATAATGATAGTCAATGGTATATTTTGTTGAGTTTTATGTATTGTTATAGTATAATATTTACACATTTGTTGGAATATGATATAAATATCAGTTCTTTCGGGTATATTTCTTAATTACTCAAAAAACTGACTGGATTGCGAAAAAAAAGAGGATATGAGTAAAACACAAAAAATATGGCTCACAGTTGGTTTGTCCCTTGTGGGCGTGATCCTGCTCATTTATTTTGCAGGTATCTACTTTTTCAGTTCCCATTTTCTACCAGGCTCAACTGTAAACGGACAGAATACTTCCTATAAAACACTGTCAGAGGCCACGAGCCTGATCGAAAACAACACTGCCAATCGTACGGTATCGATTATCAAAAGTGACGGTTCTTCAGAGAAAATCACTGCTGATTCAGTCGGCCTTACTTACAATGATAACGGTGGTACCGAAACAGCGCTCAAGAGCCAGAACATCTGGACCTGGCCTGTCACAATGTTAGAAAAAACTGTGGTAGGAGCAGAAACCCGAGACGACGATCTGAAATACGATCAGGATAAGCTTAATCAGGCTGTTGCTTCATTAAGTGCAGTAACAGATACCAGCGTCACAGCGCCACAGGATGCTAAAGTTGAATATGATCAGGACACTGCCCAGTTTGTGGTACGTGCAGAAAATGATGGAAATCAGGTAAATACTGCGGCCCTGACTGAAGCAGTGGCTCAGGCCTTTGAAACAGGCACTTCCAAAATTGACCTGCAGCAGTCCGGTCTTTATAACAAGGCTTCTGTTAAATCCGATGACGCCACTCTGAAAAAGCAGGCGGATACACTGAATACCAAACTCGGTACGGATATCAAGTATGTCTTCGGAGAAAATCTCGAAGAAATCGACAGTTCAGTCTACGGACCGTGGCTTTCAGTCGGCAGCGATGGTCAGATCGCTGTCAGTGAAGAAGGTGTCCAGGATTTCATTGATAAACTGGACTACAATTACTGGATTTTCACAACCAAAGAAGAAGCAGAAGCAACCAATAAGGCCATGACAGCCTATCTGCTGAACCTGGACGATGAAAAAGCAAAAATCATCCAGGATATCAAGGATGGTAAAAGCGAAACCATCACCCCTGAGGCAGTGACAGTCGTTCCGGTACCTGTTCAGCAGACCTCATCAATCGATGCATCTACCGGTGCCCTGACAAACTCACAGGGCGGCAGTACCTATGTACTGATTGACATCGGCTCACAGTCCATGTATTTCTGGAAAGACGGACAGCTTATCGTATCGACACCGGTTACCACTGGTACAGCAGGACTTCATGATACCCCGACAGGCAAGTTCACCCTGCAGGGCAAGTCAGGTGATGCCACACTGACCGGTACAAACAGTGACGGAAGCTCTTATGCTTCTCCTGTATCCTTCTGGATGCCTTTTAACGGAGACATCGGCATTCATGATGCCAGCTGGCGTGCCAACTACGGCGGTTCTATCTACCAGTCCAGCGGATCTCATGGATGTGTTAACACACCGTATGCAGCCGCCTCGGTAATCTTCAATAACATAGAAGTCGGAACCACTGTTATCGTACAGTAGTACACGCTCAATCAATATGTATCATTCCCACCTCAGCAGACTTTGCCGCGACCACCGGCGATAACGGCTGAGGTGGTTTTTTAATCCGCCTCGTATTTTCTGTTTCATCGCGTGCGGACAGGGATCTGCTTCCCTGATTATACAGAAAGGCTTTATATGAAAAAAATTTTAATGCTGGGCATGGGCGGCACCATTGCTTCGGAAATGACGCCTGAGGGCCTGGCTCCGGAACTGACTCCCGAACAGCTTTTGTCCTATGTCCCTGAAATCTCAGACTTCTGTATTCCCGACTGTCGTTCTCTTTACTCGATCGATTCAACCAATATTACACCGCAGCACTGGATCAAAACCGTTCAGACACTGCGCGATCTCTATGACCAGTACGACGGTTTTGTCATCAGCCACGGGACGGACACCATGGCCTATACTGCAGCAGCTCTGTCCTACATGATCCAGGGATCGGAAAAACCGATTATACTGACCGGCTCGCAGAAACCGATCAGCTTTGAAAATACAGATTCCAAGATCAATCTGCTGGATGCTTTTATCTGCGCTGAATCCGGGGAAATACACGGTGTGAACGTCGTTTTTAACGGACGGGTAATACTGGGTACCAGAGCGAAAAAAAGCCGTTCCAAGAGTTTTCAGGCTTTTTCCAGCATTAATTATCCGACCATTGCCACAGTCCGTAATGGTCATCTGATGACTTATATCAAGCAGGATTATCTGCCAGAACCACTGTTTTATGACAAGCTTGACGACAACATCGGCCTGCTTAAGCTTATTCCGTCTCCGGACTTCGATCTGCTTGAATTCCTGTTAAAACGCAAGGATGCCGTCATTATCGAAGGCGTTGGCGTAGGCGGTCTCCCCTCATATGAAGAAAACAGATTCCACCGGCTGATCCAGCAATATACGCAGGCCGGGAAGTTCGTGGTAATGACGACCCAGGTCCAGAATGAAGGCTCTGATCTTTCTGTTTACAGCGTGGGTTCACCGCTCTCGGGCCAGCCCAACATCATGGAGTCACTGGATATGACGACGGAAGCGGTTTTAGCCAAGCTGATGTGGATTCTCGGACAGACCAGGAATCCTGATACAGTCAGAGAACTGTTTTGCCGGCCGGTTGCCAACGATGTATTTACAAGAGAATAATACCGGAGAAACTCCGCAAAATAAAAAATCTTCCGCTGCAATCGGAAGATTTTTTTTGACTGTATTCACTTATATGGAAAGGTTTCAAATTATGGAACAGATTTCGGAAGGAAGGGAGAATCCCTCCGTTAATCTGTCAGGGTTTCATGCCGGAGCCGCCCTGGACGAAGATTGTATCGCCGCTGACGAACTTGGCATCGTAGCTGCCGAGGAATACACAGACTTTACCGATATCTTTTTCGGAATCGCCGTACCGGCCAAGTGGAATGGATTTGATGTTCTTTTCAAACATTTCCGGGTTTTCTTTACCCCAGGCTGCCAGTTTATCCGTCATGACCAGGGGGAGGATCACATTGACATTGATATTATACGGGCCCCATTCTGCAGCGGCAACACGGCTCATGCCGCGAATACCCTCTTTAGCAGCAGCGTATGAACTCTGTCCGGGATTGCCGGAGATACCTGCTCCGGAGGCAAAATTGATTACACTGCCTTCGGTTTCCTTCAGATATGGAAAAGCGTGTTTCATATAGAAGAAAGCCGCATATAAACCGGAATAAATAGCCAGATCGAAGTCTTCCTTCGTATGCTGGACCAGCGTTTTTCCGGATGCGCTGGCCTGTGCGTTGTTGACAAGAATATTGAGTTTGCCGAAATGTTCGACACCGGCGTCAATCGCCGCTTTTACTTCTTCTTCTTTGGATCCGTCTGCGATACAGGTGAAGACTTCAGTTCCGAAATCATCTTCAAGGATTTTTTTCGTCTTCTCCATTCCTTCAGGAAACATATCCGTCAGGATTAGTTTTGCTCCTTCATCTGCAAAGGCGCGGGCAACACCGCGGGCGATTCCACCGCCGCCTCCGGTAATCAGTACAACACGATCCTTCATTCTTTCAAGATGCTGTCTGTAAGGCATTATTTCTGCTCCGTTTCGATAGTATTACGGAATCCACTTTTAAGGAGCCGGTTTCCGCCGCTGCCCCGTGAACGGGGATACGCTCCAGTAAATCTGTCAGGCTGCAATAAAAACCAGCTCTGACGGGAAAACATCTGGTTAACCCGAATCATCGATTGATACAACCGATTTTACAGCGGATAAATATTGAGCCTTTTTATGAGGCCTTCATCCGTCATGTCCGAGAGAATTGCACAGACCGGAACGACCTGATTACCATAAGAAATAAAATACCGTACGGAATCCGAGTCCGGATATTCTACACTGGTAATTTTGAACGGACCGCCGTTAAATCCGAATTTATTGTGGAACATCATTTCCACAGCCATTCGCCCTTCCAGGTGGATTGCATCCTTTCCGATCTTGATCATCGAGGAATCGTGCAGCACACCGTACAAGTCGAACAGATCTGCCAGCGCCACATTATCGCCGCGCTGCATACAGTCAATGTATTTTGCTAAAACATCATGTTTTGTCATAACTATATTCTCCTGATTCCCTGCCCGCTCAGACCTGTTCCGAACGCAGAAGCGCATCGATCCCGCCGTCGACAAACATTATAATGCCGTTAATGCCGCTTGCTTTTTTTGAAGCCAGGAAGACGATTCCGTTGGCAATTTCTTCAGCATCAAGGAATTCCCGTTTTCCGTAGCGGGTTGGAATCGGGATGAGCAGAGCCGCATCCATCTGTGCTTCTGTCATACCCTGTGTCATAGGTGTATTGGTATTTCCCGGAGCCACAGCATTGATTCTCAATCCGTCAGTTGCCCAGGCTGGAGACATTCTGCGTACCCATTTTGCCAGCGCCCTTTTACTGGAGCTGTAGGCAGATGGCTGCATCTGCGGCGGAATATCCTTTGCAAATTCCAGCACCCGGTCTTCGTCCATTGTGTTGGCCAGCATATCCACCCAGTCCATTTTCACGGTAGAATTGGTAATGGAGTTAGAGGAGGTAACGACGCAGTTCCCGTGTTTCTTCTTTAACAGATCGCGCATTCCTTCTGCCATCTGAGTCGATGCAAAGAAATTCAGTGCAAATATCTGAGTCGCCGGGAAAACCGGTCCGACTCCTGCATTGCAGATCATTCCGTCGATTCCATCCGGATATTTTTCATGTACTGCCTGAATGGCCGCTTCCCTGCCTTCTTTTTTGGAAAGGTCCGCGCAGAAGTCACCGCCCTTGTAGTCGATGTTATAAACTTCATTTCCCTGTTCCAGAAGCTGTTTTCTCACTTCTGCACCGATACCGGTTGTTCCTCCGGTCATTACATAAACGCCCATTCTCTTCTCCTTTATCTCTGAAGCTTTACTGGTTGTTGTCGATTCGTTACGTTCATTCGATGTATTCATAATAAAAAAAAACAGCGCGTTTTTATGTTGCCAAAGAAACATTTCGCACTGTTTAGTAATTTTTTCTTATTTTTGTCAATAATACTCGCAAAATCCCTGAACTTCCCGCGGACAGTAATCAGGATTCATGATTTTAAAATGATTTTTGCGATATTTAATCAGACCTTCCTGCTGCATCAGACTCAGCTCATGGGAAAGTTTACTCCGGTTCAGGCACAGAAAATCCGCCATTTCTTCCCGGTTAAAGGGAATATCGAATTCCGTGGACTGGTAAAATCCGCTTTCAAGCGTCAGATAAGTCAGAATACGGTCGCGAATCCCTTTTCGCGAAATAATCTCGATCTTATTCATTTTGCGGATATTCTCACCGGCTATCAAAGCCAGGATACTCTCCATCATCAGCAGCCGTTCCGCTTCCGGCAGACTGCCGGGATGTGCAATCTTGTCATAATCCATAATCCAGACTACACTGTCGGTCAGAGCCGTAACAAAATAAGAGCTGATCCGCTTTTTGGTGGCGGCAATATCGGCACCGATCGTATACGATGGCACAAATTTAAGCAGCAGGCTCAGGTAGCCATCTGCATATAGCTTATTTGCGGATAACTCCCCGCTTTCCACAATTCCGCAGAACGAGACATGCTGTCCGTCTTCTATAAACAGATCTCCTTTTTTCAGTTCTTTTTTCCGGGGACTCAAAACACTCCAGACATTTTCGATCTGCTGCCGGTTCAACTGTTCGAAGATCCGCGCCCGGCTGATCACACGCATATCGGTCACTGCGGTCACTTCCTTTTGTATTGATTACAGTCCATTATACAAACGAGAACCGTGATCTTCAAGCCGTGTCTGTTTCACCGGCGCTGCATTACCGGAAATCGGGGATTGAATACTTCATATAGCGGTCCGGATCAAATATCAGAACAGGCCTGCCGACCGCCTCATTATTTTCATCACAGGGGTAGCGGTAAATCAAGACCCGGCTGTTAATATTATGCCAGACCAGAGCCATGTCTGCTTCATTTTTTCGAGACGGCTCGATTTGATCAATTTCTTTGATAATTTTTCCGTCGGATACAAAACGGTAGGTATAGCTGACTGGTTCATTTTCCATATTTTCAACATCTTTCCTCGGGGTCTTCACCCTTCTAAATAAGATATTGTAACAGAAAATCCATAAAAGAATAACCGGATCAGAGTGGAAATCTGATCCGGTTATTACGTTTTTTAATACCTTTTCAATATCTGCTTTTATGCCAGAATCCTGATCAGGAAGCTTGCGGTAATCAGAATCAGAGCGCCGCCCAGTCGCGTTGCCATCTGTGCAAACGGGATAAGTTCCATTCTGTCGGATGCGGAAAGTACTGCAATATTTCCGGTACCGCCCATACTGTTAGTACACAGTCCTGCAGTAATCGAAGATTCTACCGGATAGAATCCGACCAGCTTGCCAAAGAAACCGGCACAGAGGGCTACTGTGACAATGATCACTGTAACAATAAGAAGAAATTCAGGTGAGATGGCCTGTGCCAGAACATTTAGATCCAGAAGTGCAATACCGATCCCGGCCAGAAGTGCATTGGTGAAGTTTTTCATAACGAACTGACTCCACTGCACTGCTGCATTTTCATACTTTTCGGGAATCACGCCGGCAATTTTACAGATTACGACAATAATGATCATAAACGCATAGGCATGTACATCAGGGAATATCTGATTAATCAGACAGCCGACTGTCAGGAATGCAAAGGCCAGGAGCAGGCCGGTACCCATGCTCACCAGATCGAGCTTCGTGTCTTTTTTTGTCTTTTTGTCTTCTTCGACATCCATCAGCTGACCGTTTCCGTTCAGAGACGGAATCCCGGAACCGATTTTAGCAATCAGGGCCGCACAGATAATGGCCATGACATTTCCAATCGCAGAGGCCGGAATCATCTGGGAGATAATCTGCGCGCTGTCTGTTCCCAGTGCATTGGCGTAAATCCCGGATAGCGGAATCACGCCGGCACCCATGCCGCCGCTCATCATGGGCATGGCTATATAGAGGATGGTTTCTCCGAATCCTCGTCCTGTTACAATACCCATAAGCCCGGCTGCCAGTATTGCTACAGCCATGGACAGGAAAGAAACAGGCAGGAACCGGACTGCCGCTTTTTTGAGCAGATCGCGGCTCATTCCAAGAATGCTTCCGGTAATCAATGCCGCAATATAAAAATCGAGAAAGCCGACTTCATTCATAAAATTCTTACAGTTGTCGACAACGCTGGCGGGAAGAAGCCCGTAGGTTGCCAGTGCTGAAGAGACGAAAATACAGAAAACCGCACAGCCGCCCAGATAAGAGCGGATAATCGGAATTTTACTTCCCAGCAGATTTAACAGACTACCCAGAACCATCATTACAGAAAGCGCCCCCACCATATTGGCCGGAAGAATTTCTGTCACAGCTGCAAACATGATGACACCGGCAACAATCAGGTAAACCGGCAGCGACATTCCCATAATCGAAAAGCCCTGCAGTTTTTCCCGAATTCCGGAAACTGTGATACTTTTATCCTTTACTGACTGGCTGATGACCGGCTGATTAACAGCTATCTCGTTATTTACTGTATTTCCCATCTCTTTTTCCCCTGTTTTGTGTTCTGCTTTTTCCCTGAAACCTGTTCCTTCGGTTTACCGGTTCACTCCGACTGTTTTAATTATTTCCGGAGCAGAACCGGTAAAAATGCAATCAGAGCTGTGAGACTCCTGTTTCGACAGCCTTGTCCGCAACAGCCTGAGCAACTCTGGCTGCTACCCGTTTATCAAAAGCACCCGGAATAATATAGTCTTCTGCAAGTTCGTTGTCTGTGATGATATCGGCAATTGCATAAACTGCCGCAATTTTCATCTCTTCTGTAATATCCGCAGCCCTGGAATCAAGCGCGCCCCGGAAGATGCCTGGAAATACCAGTACATTATTGATCTGATTCGGGAAATCCGAACGGCCGGTAGCCACAACCCGTGCCCCGCCTTTTTTAGCTTCATCAGGCATGATTTCCGGTGTAGGGTTGGCCATCGCAAAGACGATTGAATCCTCTGCCATTGTCGAAACCATTTCCGCAGTTACAATGCCGGGTGCCGATACGCCGATGAAAATATCTCTGCCTTTCATCGCTTCCGCCAGATTTCCGTGCAGCTGTTCCTTATTGGTTTTCAGAGCCATCTCCGCCTGTGCCGGATTCATCCAGCTTTCGCCGGGGGCCAGCGCTCCGTTTTTATCGACGAGGATCACATCGCCGGCACCCAGTTCCAGCAGCAGCTTGCAGATGGAAATCCCGGCAGAACCGGCCCCGTTAATGACAATGCGGGCCTGATGGATGTCTTTGCCCACCAGCTTGAGTGCGCTGATCAATCCGGCCGAAACCACAATGGCGGTGCCGTGCTGATCATCATGGAAAACCGGAATATCAAGCTCTGCTTTCAGTCGTTTTTCAATCTCAAAACAGCGGGGTGCCGAAATATCTTCCAGATTGATACCGCCGAAGGTTGGTGCCAGGCGCTTGACTGTTTCAATGATTTCTTCTGTATCCTTCGTGTCCAGACAGATCGGAAAAGCATCGATATCTGCAAAGGACTTAAACAGAATGGCCTTCCCTTCCATAACCGGCATAGCCGCTTCCGGTCCGATATCACCGAGTCCGAGAACTGCCGTCCCATCGGATACGACGGCTACCAGATTACCCTTGGATGTATAACGGTAGACTTCGTTTTTATCGTCTCTGATTTTCCTGCAGGGTTCTGCAACACCCGGGGTGTAAGCGGTACTCAGATCGTCTCTGGTTTCCACCGCCACTTTCGATTCAACTCTGATCTTGCCCTTGTTCTGTTCATGCATTTCCAGTGCCAGTTTGTTAAAATCCATGTTACTACCTCTTCCCTTTTGTTATTCCGATCTGTTCTGATCTGTCTTTGCCGGCCGTCTGTCTCCGGATCAAAGTGTTCGTCTGAAGAAACCCTTCGTCTGCAGATGACCGGATTGTCCGCCGGTTTTTCCGCCGGTGACAACGTGTTCGTCTTGTTGATTTAACTTTATCAGGATTTTGAAAACATAAAAGTTTAGGAAATTAAAGAAAGACTTTTGTAAGT
>JBMNSG010000093.1:0-9121 GCA_050945075.1 Eubacteriaceae bacterium
CGATTTTATGATCGGCTCTCCGTTATTCCTGATGGTTGGTTTCGCGCTTATGTTCGGCGGCGACGGTGCCCTGTTCGGCACACAGGGGTTCTTTAATCCGACCTCACTGGATCTTCCCCAGTTTAAGAATCTGACACCGGAACTGTTTATCTTCTTCCAGACCGTCTTCTGTGCAACATCGGCCACCATTATTTCCGGCGGCGTTGCCGGTCGTACCAAGTTCTCGGTTTACTGCATGATTTCAGCCTTTGTTTCACTTATTATCTACCCGATCAGCGGTCACTGGATCTGGGGCGGCGGCTGGCTGCAGAATATGGGATTTGTCGATTTCGCAGGTTCCACAGCAGTCCACTCGGTCGGCGGCTGGATCGCACTGGTCGGTGCAATCATGGTCGGCCCCCGTATCGGCAAATACAATAAAGATGGTTCTGTAAACCCGATTCCGGGTCACTCCATCACACTTGGCGGCCTGGGCGTATTCATTCTCTGGTTTGCATGGTTCGGATTTAACTGCGGCTCTACACTGGCAGTCAATGGCGACATCGGCCATATTGCCATGACAACAAACCTGGCAGCCTGTGTCGGTGGTCTCACCGTTATGTTCCTGACCTGGTATAAATACGGTAAACCGGATGTATCCATGACACTGAACGGTGTTCTCGGCGGTCTGGTCGGTATCACAGCCGGATGCCAGGTAATCACCCTGTACGGCTCCATGCTTGTCGGGATTATCTGCGGGATTGCTGTTACCTTCCTGGTTCCGTTCATTGACACAGTTGTCCGTGCAGACGACCCGGTCGGTGCTGTATCCGTACACTGCGGCTGCGGCGTTATCGGTACCCTGCTTGTCGGTCTGTTTGCAGACTATATGCCTGGAACAGCAGACCAGGTCCTCGGCCTTTTCTACGGCGGCGGTTTCAGCCTTCTCGGTGTCCAGGCACTCGGCGTTGTCGCTGTTGCAGCATGGGCAATCGGAACTTCCTATGTATTCCTGAAAGTCCTGAAACAGACCATCGGCCTGCGTGTTGACCGTAAAGTCGAAATCGAAGGCCTTGACCTTCACGAACATGGCTGCGAAGCTTATGCGGATTTCGTAAGCAAGATTTCCTGATCAGATTTTCTGTCAGCGAATCAGCATGACCGGCCAGAGTGTCATAAGCATCAACTCTGGCTGGCTCATTTAATGAACAGGGCTTTCCGGACTGGCGTTACAGTCCGGAAACAGCTTGTTCCACTCATTCCTTTGATATGAACCGGAGCTGTCCTGCTTTCTCCAGTTTTCAGTTTTATACGCATCAGTTCCGGTTTATATATAATCTGTCCTGTTTTTCTGAGGGGCCGCACCATCAGCAGACTTTTCTGTTGATGGACGGCCTCTCTTTTATTGTCCCCTTCTTATCCCCATATACTGTTTTTTAAATAACAAGATGGACTGTTCTTCCTGTGAATTACTTATCCGCTATTCCATCAGGCACGTTACTCAAACTGCCTGCGGTTAATCAGCAGTTTTATAATTTTTTTGAAATCCCCCTCAATAACTGTGCGTCTAAGCGACCTTAATTAAAAAGAGCTTGTAATATAAAAGGAAGGCGAAATGCTTCCGTTAACAACAGCACAACGCCTTTCCAAAAAAGAGCATCATGATGTTTCTGAACCCGCAGAAACGCCAGACAGCGCGCCTCATCACGAGCGGCGCAGCCAATGAACCTCTCCATCAGCCGTACTAAAAACATTTTAGCGGATGGTTATACAAACCTCTGCGTTCGATGCAAGCAGGAATTAACCGATTTTATCTTCTGAAAAAATGGCCATTTTTGTTCTGAAATGGCCCTGACAGGGGGCGCCTGTTTCCCGTATCATAAGTAATATACAGGTTTTTTTGTATTGAAACGATCCTTTCGCCTGTCCGCGCGGCGGGACAGAGGATAGAAGCTGCTGCGAAAGCTGCGGCTTTTTCGAAAGATACGGCGGCAATGCAGTCGGCTTGCGGGCTGTAGTAAAACGAATTTTTATAGAAAAGAAGGGGAAAATAAGATGAAGAAAAGAATTTTGAGCATACTGCTTTGCCTTAGCATGGTGGTGTGTATGCTGCCCACCACGGCGTTTGCGGCGGGCACGGGCGCGATTCAGCTTGTGGACAGCACAAGCAATCCAACAGGCAGCATATCCGGCTATACTGCAAGCGGGTATCATTACGTCTATTACGGCGAATGGAACAGCGCCCCTATCAAATGGCGGGTGCTGGACGACCAAACCAACACAGGTGAAACAGGTCTGTTCCTGTTGTCGGAGGATTTACTTGGCACGGGAACTTTTGGCGACGTGTATTTTGATAATACATTTCCGTACAGCAACGCATGGCAGGGCAGCAACGCGCAGGGGTGGTGCAAGGACTTTGCGGGAGAAAGCGGAGCAAGCGAAATTGTTTCCGACGCCTTTACAGATGACGAGCTGGCCGCTATCCTTGCCACGGTAAAAAACGACAGCGATTTTACAAGCAGCACAAACAACGTTCCTTTTGCCTCTGCAACGGATATTCTGAATGGCGACAAGGTATTTTTCCTGTCTGCGGAGGAAGCGGAAAACAGCGATTACGGGTTTACGGATGAGAGCAGCCGAACAGCGAATTACAACGGCAGCGCTGATTTGTGGTGGTTGCGTTCTCCGTTTGCCGGCAATGGCAATGATAGGCGTGCGGGCATTGTCGACTACGACGGGATAGTGTTCGACTACGACGTCAGTGAAGACTGGGCGGCGCGTCCCGCTTTTAACTTAAATCTGAACTCTGTCCTCTTCACATCTGCCGCCGCAGGCGGCAAAACAAGCGGCACCGCAGGTGCCGACGCGCTCAATCCGGTTTCGACCACTGCGCCGACGGAATGGAAACTGACGCTTGACGACAGCGCTAATCGCGCAAGCTTTACCGTGTCCACAACAAACGTCACCGCCTTGGCGGGCGACAGCGTGAATATTACCTATTCCGGCGCGAACAGCGGAACAAACGAATACCTCTCCGCCATGATCGTGGACAGCACAGGAAACGTGCTGTACTACGGGCGGATGAAAAATATTGCAGTGTCCGCGGACGCAAGCGGCACGCAGAGTATTACCATTCCCTCCGGGCTTGCGGCGGGCAGCTATACGCTCAAAATCTTCAGCGAGCAGTACAATGGCGATGAAAAAACCGATTACGCAAGCGCCATGAAGGACGTGACGCTGACCGTGACCGAGCCGGTGAGTGCTCCAACGAACCTTTCCTGGAACGGCACGGGCACAGCGACCTGGAACGCCTCGGCAAACGCCAGCAGCTATACCGTACAGCTGTATAAGGACGGAACGGCTTATGGTACGCCAAAGACCGTAAACACTGGGACTTCGTATGATTTCGCCTCCGACATCACCGAATCCGGCAGCTATACCTTCACCGTAATTGCAAAGGGCGATTCGGTAAACTTTGCAGACAGCGTGCAGAGCGAACAGAGTGCGGAATATAGTTATACCAAGCCGGCTGCTGCAGCGGACAATTCGGTCAATGTTACGGATAGTGCACAGAGTGCGGAAAATGACTATACTAAGCCGGAAACAACCTCGCCGCAGACAGGTAACAGCTCTACGGCCGGACTGTGGATTGCATTGCTGGCGTTGTCTGCCAGTGGACTTGCCGTACTGTGCATCAGCAAAAAAAACAAAAGAACTAATTAAGCATTTGTTTCAAACAGCACCTGCCTTCTATGGCGGGTACTGTCCTGTTTTTCTGAGGGGCCGCATCATCAGCAGACTTTTCTGTTGATGGACGGCCTCTCTTTTATTGTCCGGGCTGCCGTCTATTCAGTATAATAAAGGTATGGATAACGAATATGCAGCTTTTAAAGACAATCTGAAAAAGAATGCCGGCGATAAAATCAGGGATCCCCATTTCTTTTCGCTCATTCTCGAAAGCCTGGTCATCGGTGCTTTTATGGGCTTTCTGGTCTGGTTTTTCTTTCTGTGTTTTAAATTCGGGAAAAACCTGCTGTGGCCGGAGGTCATCCCTTTTGGTCTGAGTCTGCCCGTTTACCGGATTCTGGTCTTTGCTGTCGGTGGTGTGTGCACCGGTGTACTGCAGAAATACTGGGGCGGTTATCCCAAGGGCCTGAGTACGGTGGTGGAACTCAACCGCAGGCAGGGCAGCTTTGGCTTTGACAATATTCCGGTTGTCTTTCTGTCTGCCATGGTCCCGCTTATCTTCGGGTCGGCTGTCGGTCCGGAAGCCAGTCTGATGAGCTTTATCGCGACCGTCTGCTGCTATATCGGCACACGGATCCGGATGTCTGAGGAACGGCTGCAGATCTTTACCTTTGTCGGGATTTCTTCCGGCCTGGGCGCCTGCTTCAAGGCTCCGCTGTTCGGATTTATGGAACTGATCGAGCAGCCCATCCGCCTGGACCGGGACGATACCATTATCTTTCCGAGTACAAAACGGATTATTATTTACCTGACTGCCATTTTCGGAAGCATTGCTGCACTTGATCTGCTTAACAGCTGGATATTCGTACTCGAAGGGATGCCGCGTTTTCAAACCGTTTCCGTACAGAGCATAGAGCTGCTGTGGTTTCTCCCGCTGGCTCTGTGCGCGGGCCTTTTTGGCTGCCTGTTCCCGGTCTTCTCGCAATGTTCTGCAAAACTACTGAAACCACTCTCTGGCAAATACATAGTCAAAGCCCTTCTCTGCTCGGTGGTGATGGCTCTGGTGATGTGGAAGCTTCCCCTGACTCAGTTCACAGGTGAAGAACAGATTAAGACCTTGATGGATAATTACCGGGATTATACGCCGCTTATCCTGTTCCTGACGGTTTTCGCCAAAATGTTTCTGACGGCTTTCTGTGTCCAGTCCGGATGGAAAGGCGGGCATCTGTATCCGACCGTATTCACAGGAATAGCCTGCGGTTTCGCTTTCGCACTGTGTCTGCCATCAGTTAATCCGGTCTTCTGTGTCGCGGTCTGTGCCGGTGCACTGTCCGGAGCCGTGATCCGCAAACCCATGGCGACGGCTTTACTGCTGCTGCTGTGTTTCCCGATCAATGTAGTGGTATGGATGTTCGCGGCGGCCTTTATCGGCAGTCTGATCCCGGCAGGAATCGAAGAATATTTCGGAGTCATTGCCTGAACCGGACAAATCGTTATTATATTTTATCTTCTCCCCGTATAATAATCAGAGAACGAACGGCAGGCAGTCGAACCCGCGGGGATGATACAGCCTGATTGACAATAATCTGAAACGGGACAGGCAGAACCGCTGCCATTCCAGCGAGGAGAATATGAGCGAAAAACATTACAGAACCATACTGGCATCCAATTCGCCAAGGCGCAGAGAGCTGATCGAACGCATCGATCCGGAAACGGAGTTTCTGTCGGGAAATGTCGATGAATATTTACCGGAGGGAATCTCACCGGAAAAGGCTGTGATTATGCTGGCGGAGAAAAAGGCATTGTGCGCGGGCGGTCTGCTTACTGCAGCCGAACGAAAAGATGCCACCGTAATCGGATGCGATACTGCGGTCGCGCTCGGAGACAGAATTTACGGGAAACCGGCTGATGAAGCGGATGCAGCCAGAATGCTGGCAGAACTCTCGGGCAAGACCCATCAGGTTTATACCGGTGTATGCCTGCTCGGAGAGGACAAACGCCATATCAGCTTTGCGGAAAAAACGGATGTGACCTTCCGCAGGCTTGATCCGAAAGAAATCATCGCCTATGTCCAGACCGGTGAACCCATGGATAAAGCCGGAGCTTACGGAATCCAGGGCGGCGGCGCCGCTTTTGTGGATAATTATGTCGGTGACTTTGACAATGTTGTCGGACTTCCGGTCCGGCGGCTGAAAAAGGAGCTGGAAGCACTGCGCGGATAGTGCCCGAGGCAGCTCCGGGAGCTTGCGAACCTGTGAAAAAAAGCTGTCTGCGGATAAATTTTATTTTCTGTCTTGTGTGAAACGGTTACCACCCGTATAATAAGCACAGTAATTCTTTTCAGGTGCCCGGGAAACCGGGAGAATAGGGAAACGGGTGCAAATCCCGTACGAACCCATCACTGTAAGCGTGAGCAGACCGCAGGTGTCACTGGATCTTTCCGGGAAGGCGCGGTTTTGTGAAGACCGTAAGTCAGGAGACCTGCCCGTTAAGAGACCTGTGAATGACGGTAAAGTTCACGGCACGAAATATACGTGCTGTGGACTTTTTTTATTTCCACGGCGCAAGGAGGAAAAATGACTATTCTTGAAAGCGCCAAAGCCGGGATTATCACCCCGGAAATGGAAATCTGCGCGCAGGACGAGCAGGTATCCCCGGAATTCATCAGAGCGGGCATCGCGGACGGTAGTATTGTCGTGCTCAAAAGCAGCCGCGAAAACATTCATCCGGTTGCAGTCGGCAAGGGCATGACCACCAAGGTTTCTGCATCAGTCGGCATGTACGAACCGCAGGATACGCCTGAAGGAGAACTTGCAAAAATCGACGCCGCCCTCCGTGCCGGAACCGATACCATTATGGATCTGTCGGTACGCGGAGATATCCGCGGACTGCGTGAACAGGTACTCTCACAGTCAAAAATCCCGGTGGGAACACTGCCCATCTACCAGACACTGTGGGACACTGAACAGAAATACGGCACCAATTTCGACATGACAGCAGAAGATATGCTCGCAACCATCGAAGAACAGGCAGAAGAAGGGGTTTCCTTCCTGGCCATGCATCCGGCAACCACACTGGACGTAATCCGGACTTCCAAAGAAGAAGGCCGGCTGGATCCGCTGGTCAGCTGGGGCGGCAGCCATCTGATTGGCTGGATGCTTCTACATTATCAGGAAAATCCGCTTTATACGCACTTTGACCGTATCATCGAAATCTGTCATAAAAACGACGTGGTCCTGAGCTTTGCAGACGGCATGCGTCCGGGCTGCATTGACGATTCACTCGATTCCGCACAGGTTATGGAGCTGGTCATCATTGGCACACTGGTCAGACGCGCGCGTGAAAAAGGCGTACAGGTCATGGTCAAGGGACCGGGACATGTTCCGCTGGACGAAATTGAAACAACCGTCAAGCTCATGAAAAAGCTCTGCCATAACGTTCCCTATTTTGTTTTTGGATGTCTGCCTACTGACCGTGCAGCCGGCGCGGATCATGTGACCTCTGCAATCGGCGGCGCTGTTGCCTCCTATTACGGTGCTGATTTCCTGTGCTATGTCACACCTGCCGAACACATTGGCATGCCGGATAATTCGGACGTCTATGAAGGCGTGATGGCTTCCCGTATTGCCGCCCACGCAGGCGATGTCGCCAAGGGACACCCTGGTGCGCTGGCCTGGGACAGAAAGATGTCAGAAGCCAGACGTTCGATGAACTGGAAAAGACAGTTTGACTTGTCCATCGACCCCGAACGGGCAGAACGTATGTGGCGTGAACGCAGCACCAGCTTTACATCTGAATGTACGATGTGCGGCAAATACTGCGCGGTCAAGATTGTTGAACGCTATCTGAGACCGGAAACATCGGATCAATCCAAAACAGTGGTAACGGAGGAAGCAAGCGCATGACACAGGCAGAATCAGCCAGAAAAGGCATTATTACAGAAGAAATGGAAAAGGTTGCGCTCAAGGAAAACGTGACCCCTGAATTTATACGGGAAGGCGTGGCCGCAGGCCGGATCGTCATTCCCAAAAACATCCACCGCGACCGCGACAACATCTGCGGGATTGGCGGAGGACTCGACGTCAAGGTAAACGGTCTGATGGGTACTTCATCAGACCGCAACGATATGGAAATGGAAGCCAGAAAGCTGCTGATGCTGGAAGAATGCGGTGCAGATGCGTTTATGGATCTTTCCACCGGCGACGATATTGACGGAATGAGAAAGCAGAGTCTGTCTATCTCCAATATCGCAGCAGGCTGTGTTCCGGTTTATCAGGCTTCAGTAGAAGCCATTGCCAAAAACGGGATGATGGTCAACATGGAGCCGAAGGATCTGCTGGACACCATCGAAAAGCAGTGTGCAGAAGGCATGGACTTCATGGCGGTGCATTCCGCACTCAACTGGAGTGTGCTCAAGGCTCTCCAGAAGCAGGGCCGTGTGGCCGATGTTGTTTCCCGCGGCGGTTCCTTCCTGACAGCCTGGATGTTCCACAATCAGAAAGAAAATCCGCTTTACGAATATTTTGATGATGTGCTCAAGATCCTCAAAGCGCATGACACGGTTCTTTCCATCGGCGATGCCATCCGTCCGGGGGCCAATGCAGACTCTCTGGATGCCGCTCAGGTACAGGGACTGATTGTCGCCGGCGAGCTGGCCAAACGGGCACTGGAAGCAGGCGTTCAGGTCATGATCGAAGGACCGGGACACGTTCCGCTCAATCAGATTGCCACCACTATGCAGCTTCAGAAGCAGCTGTGCCATAATGTCCCCTATTATATCCTTGGATTCCTCGCAACCGATGTCGCTCCGGGTTATGATAATATCACAGGGGCTATTGGCGGCGCGTTTGCCGGTATGTACGGCGCAGATTTCCTGTGCTATCTGACACCGGCCGAACATCTGGGACTGCCGAATGAAGACGACGTCCGCGAAGGCATGCGCACGACCCGGATCGCTGCAGACTGTGTCAATGCACTGCGCCGCAGAGAATCCTACGACAAGAGCCGGATTATCGCTCAGGCTCGTGTCAACATGGACGAAAAAACAGAAATCGAAAATTCGCTGGATCCGAAGCTGCTCGCAGCAAAGCTGCAGAAACAGCATGAACTGTATCCGAAAACCGAACACAAAAAGAATCTGATGGATATTGCCGCAGAATATTACGGCATCGGCGAAGCTGCTGCGGTTTAAACGCAGCATAACAGGAATGTCATAGACAACGGAGGAATTATGGAAAAACTGACTCTCGATCAGGTCATCAACGGAATCGAACCTGCATCTAAGGAATACGAAGAACTGGCAAAAAAACAA
Source organism: Eubacteriaceae bacterium (assembly GCA_050945075.1). Classification (GTDB taxonomy): domain Bacteria; phylum Bacillota; class Clostridia; order Eubacteriales; family Eubacteriaceae; genus UBA7485. Next base: position 8,978 of record JBMNSG010000093.1, read on the forward strand.
ATCGAAGATATTGCCATGCCGCCGTGGGCACTTGGAAAACTGTGCGATCTGGCTGTAACCCTGGCCGGGATCGAACGGACCGTCAAACCCTCCGTTGATAAAAAAATAATTCTTACCATGGCTGCTGACCATGGCGTTGCAGAA
>JBMNSG010000094.1:0-9057 GCA_050945075.1 Eubacteriaceae bacterium
AATAAGACATATTGTAAAAAATGTAAAGTACAATATCTTACACAAAACCTGTAAATTTTACATATTAACGGTTTTAAAGGTTGAAGAATGGCCTCAATAGCAATATCTGCAGGTTATCAGAGTAAATCATTATAATAATTTTAATTCACGAGCTCTTGCATTTCACGCGCAGTTCTGAAATACCCTTTTGAATACAGAATACACGTAAATGAGAAAATTTTAACAAATCTTGATGAAGCATAGAAATATGTATGAATATGCATTAAAACGTAATTTATATACAAAAATTACGATGTAACCGTTGTTCTGCTTTCATGCAGTACGTATATTCTTCTTATATGTGGTATAATATTGTCGCTTAAAACGGAAGTTTTGTGCTTCATGCTTTATGAATTCATTTAAGTGAGGAAACCAACACATGTCAATAACAGTACTTGTCGGTGCCCAGTGGGGAGACGAAGGCAAAGGTAAAATGATTGACTATCTCTCCGGCGACTGCGATCTGATCGTCCGTTTTCAGGGCGGTGATAACGCGGGACACACGGTAGTCAACGATAAAGGCGTATTCAAACTTCATCTGATCCCGAGCGGCATTTTCGAAGAAGACTGCATCAGTCTCATCGGGACAGGCACTGTCGTCAATCCGGACGTCCTGAATCAGGAAATCGAACAGGTTGCTTCGGCGGGTGTCGATATGTCGGGACTGAAGATTTCAGGAAAATCCCATATTCTTCTGCCGGCACATCAGGAGCTCGACGCGCTCATGGAAGCAAAGGGCGGAATCGGAACCACCAAGCGCGGAATCGGCGTTGCTTATTCCTATAAAATGCTCAGAAAGAACCTGCGTTTCGAAGATCTCCTGGATCTGGAAACACTCCCGGGCAAAATCGAAAAGATCCTGGGTGCGCTCAATGCGGAATTAACTGCCTACGGTTCGGAAGCAGTTACCTACGACGAAATGTGGAATAAATGTATGGAATGGAAAGACCGTTACGGCGATATGATTGTCGAACCGGTCAGTTTTATCCATAAATATATAGACGAAGGGAAAAACATTCTCTTTGAAGGACAGCTGGCGGCAATGAAGGATATCGATCTGGGTATCTATCCTTACGTTACCTCATCAAACCCGGTAGCAGCCTATGCAGCAGTCAGTGCCGGCTTCCCGGCTAAAAAGATTGACAAGGTCATCGGCGTTGCCAAGGCCTTTACATCGGCAGTCGGAGCAGGACCGTTCCCGACCGAATCCGATGACGAACAGATCCAGATTATCCGCGGAAACGGCGAACATGTGGACGATGAATTCGGAGCCAGAACGGGCCGCAGCAGAAGACTGGGCTGGTTCGATGTACCGGTAGTCAAATACACCAATCTCATTAACGGGTTTGATGAACTGGCACTCTGCAAAATCGACAAGCTGGACGATCTCCCGGAAATCAAAATCTGTACCGGCTACAAGCTGGACGGGGAAGTCGTTGACTATTATCCAAATACAGACGAACTCGAACGGGTGGAACCGGTCTATGAAACACTTCAGGGCTGGATGGAAGACACCACCAAAATCCGCAGGATGGAAGATCTTCCGGAAAATGCAAAAAAATATATCAGAACCATTGAAGATCTGACCGGAACGAAGGTCTGCTATGTCGGGGTTGGTCCCGACCGTGCGGAAATCGCAACGCTCTAGATCGGCGGGTCGCCCGGCAGTATAACAGGTTTATCAAAAAGAATGATGCTCCGCATCGTTCTTTTTTTAGAATAGAAAAAACTACGGCTGAAAACTGTATAAAATACAGCACTGGAATATAACAGATGACAAGTATAGCTCCGGACAACGGAAATGCTGTGATCATCAGTTAAGGAGAGACATGTCTTATTTTAAACGTGATAAACGTGCCTATGTCCTTCTCGAAGACGGAACCATTTTCAAGGGTTTCAATTTCGGAGTAGAAGGAACATCGACAGGCGAAATCGTCTTTACCACCGGCATGACAGGCTATCAGGAAGTTCTGACAGACCCGTCCTATTACGGACAGATTGTACTGCAGACCTATCCCCTTATCGGCAACTACGGTGTCAATAATGACGATATGGAATCTGAAAAAAGCTGGGTTTCCGGCTATATTGTCAAGGAATGGTGCGAAGAACCGTCCAACTTCAGAACAACGGCCACCATTAACGATTTCCTCAAACGCCAGAATGTAATCGGGGTCTGGGACATCGATACCAGAGCGCTGACACGCAAGATCCGTGAAAACGGAACGATGAACGGCGCCGTAACGACAGCCAATCTCGACGATCCCATGGTTTATGCGGATGTTATGAAGCTGGTCCGTGAAACCAATGTGGTCCAGCCGGTGCTCAAGGTGACCTCAAAGAAAAAGGGGTGGTACTATTCGCGTGAAAACCGCGCCAACCACGTCGCCCTGATCGACTACGGCTACAAGAAAAATATTCTGCGCATGCTGCTCCAGGAAGGCTGCAATGTCACGGTTATGCCGGCACAGACCACTGTCAACGATATTAAACGGCTGAATCCGGATGGCATCATGCTCTCCAACGGACCCGGAAATCCGGAAGACTATCCGGAACTGATCGACAATATCCGGGACTTCATGGAATACGGCAAGCCTATTTTCGGCATCTGCCTGGGGCATCAGCTGCTGGCGCTGGCCAACGGCGGTACCACCCGCAAGATGAAGTACGGGCACAGAGGACTGAATCAGCCGGTCAAGGACCTCAATCTGGACCGGGTATTCGTCACCAGCCAGAACCACGGCTTCGAAGTTAACGGGATTCCGGAAGAAGCCGGAACCGTTTCGCATATCAACATGAATGACGGCACCTGTGAAGGGATTGAATACAAGAATATCGATGCCTTTACCGTACAGTTTCATCCGGAAGCATCTGCAGGCCCCAACGATACCGGGTACCTGTTCAGAAAGTTTACCGACATGATGGAAAAAGGACAGTGTGACCGTCTGAAAGGAGACAACTGATGCCTCTGAGACCAGATGTAAAAAAAGTACTCGTGATCGGGTCCGGCCCGATCGTCATCGGCCAGGCGGCGGAATTTGACTATGCCGGCACCCAGGCCTGTAAAGCACTCAAGCAGGCGGGCCTGGAAGTCCTGCTCATCAACTCCAACCCGGCTACCATCATGACCGACAAGGCGATGGCGGACAAGATCTTTATCGAACCGCTCACCATCGACGTGATCAAACGCATCATCATCGACGAAAAACCGGACAGTATCCTGTCAACCCTCGGTGGTCAGACAGGGCTGACGCTGTCGATGCAGCTGGCCAAGGAAGGCTTCCTGGACGAACACGGCGTTAAGCTGCTCGGCGCCAATGTCGACACCATCGACCGTGCGGAAGACCGTGAAGAATTCAAGGAAATGATGCAGAAGATCGGGGAACCGGTCGTGGCGTCCAAGGTTGTCACCACAGTAGAGGATGCGCTGGATTTTGCGGATCAGATCGGTTACCCGGTTGTTGTCCGTCCGGCCTTCACACTGGGCGGAACCGGCGGCGGCTTTGCCAACAATGAAGAAGAGCTGAAAGAAATTTCCCGTAACGGGCTCAGACTTTCACCGATCACCCAGGTACTGATTGAACGCAGTATCGCGGGCTGGAAGGAAATCGAATTTGAAGTCATGCGCGATGCCAAGGGCAACGTCATTACGGTCTGTTCGATGGAAAACTTTGACCCTGTGGGCATCCATACCGGTGACTCGATTGTCGTCGCGCCCTGCCAGACACTCTCTGACAAGGAATACCAGATGCTGCGTACCTCGGCGCTCAAGATTATTTCCGAACTGGGCGTGGAAGGCGGCTGCAACTGCCAGTTTGCGCTTGACCCGGAAAACTTCAACTACGCCGTGATCGAAGTCAATCCCCGTGTATCCCGTTCATCGGCGCTGGCTTCCAAGGCTACCGGTTATCCGATCGCCAAAATCGCCAGCCTGATCGCTGTAGGCTTCTCGCTGGATGAAATCACCAACGATATCACCGGCAAGACACCGGCCTGCTTTGAACCGGTTATCGACTATATTGTCGTCAAGTTCCCTCGCTGGCCTTTCGATAAATTCGTTTACGCCAAACGTGAACTGGGCACACAGATGAAAGCTACCGGAGAAGTCATGTCCATCGGCTCGTCCTTTGAACAGGCGATGATGAAAGCCATTCGTTCCATTGAACTGGGCTTTGACACCCTCTCCGTAGATAAATACAGAAAAGCAACCGACGACGAAATCCGCGAAGCGCTGTTCCGCAAGGACGACGAACGTGCCTTTGTCGTTTATGAAGCCCTGTACCGGGGTATCGACCTGGAAGAAATTCAGGCCAAGACCCAGATCGACATGTGGTTCCTGGACAAGCTCAGACATCTGGCTGTCATGGAACGCGACCTGATCGAAAAAGGTATTTCCGATGAACGCGGACCGGAACGTCTGGCCGTGGCACGGGAAATCGGCTTCCTGGATTCCACGATCGCCCGGCTTACCGGAGAAGTTCCGCCCAGAAAATATGCGGGCTTCAAGATGGTTGATACCTGTGCGGGAGAATTTGCGGCTGAAACTCCGTACTTCTATTCCACACACGACCAGGAAAACGAAGCGGCACTCTTCCTGGATGAACACGGGCTGCGTGACACCAAAAAGATTCTGGTTTTCGGATCCGGACCGATCCGTATCGGACAGGGGATCGAATTCGACTACTGCGCCGTTCACTGCGCCTGGACGCTCAGAGAACTGGGATACGACGCTGTTATCGTCAATAACAACCCGGAAACAGTCTCCACCGACTTTGACACCTCCGACCGTCTGTACTTCGAACCGCTTACCGCAGAAGATGTGCGTGCGATCGTGGAAACAGAAAAACCGGACGGTGCCATCGTCCAGTTCGGCGGACAGACAGCCATCAAGCTCACCCAGCATCTGGATGAAATCAAAGTCCCGATCCTCGGAACCGACCCGAAAAACATCGATGCCGCCGAAGACCGCGAGCTCTTTGACGAGCTGCTTGAAAAGTGCCAGATCCCGAGACCGAAGGGAGAAACTGTCTTCGAAACAGAAGAAGCAGTTGAATCTGCAGGCAGACTGGGGTATCCTGTTCTTTTAAGACCTTCGTACGTACTGGGCGGTCAGAACATGATTATCGCTCACGACGACAAAGACGTGCGTGAATATATGGAAATCATCACCCGCCAGAAGCTGGAAAATCCGGTGCTCATCGACAAATACCTGATGGGAACCGAAGTCGAAGTCGACGCTATCTGCGACGGCACCGACTACCTGATTCCGGGGATCATGGAACACGTGGAACGCGCCGGGGTACATTCCGGTGACTCCATCTCCGTTTATCCGCCTCAGCGTCTGTCTGACGAAATCAAGGAAACGATCGTCGACTACACCGGCCGTCTTGCCAAAGCACTTGACGTCATCGGCATGGTCAATGTACAATACGTCGTTCATGAAGGTAAAGTCTACGTCATCGAAGTGAACCCGAGATCCTCGAGAACCGTTCCCTACATTTCCAAGGTAACGGATATCCCGATGGTTGACCTGGCGACACGGATCATGACGGGATCAACCCTGAAAGAAGAAGGCTATGAATCGGGATTGTATCCTGAAAAAGATTATGTGGCTGTTAAAGTCCCGGTGTTCAGTTTCGCAAAACTTGCGGATGTGGATACCCAGCTGGGACCGGAAATGAAATCCACCGGAGAAGTTCTGGGCGTGGCGCGCACCTTCGAGGATGCGCTCTATAAGGGACTGGTGGCTTCCGGGAACAAGATGGAACGGGAAGGCGGCGTGCTGATCTCGGTACGTGACCGCGATAAAGAAGAAGCCGTACAGAATGCAAAACGTTTTGCAGACCTGGGCTTTTCTATTTACGCGACCGCGGGCACCAGCAAGATGCTCAACAAGAACGGGATCGCCAACTACGAAGTCAGGAAACTTTCCGAAGAAGGTCCGAATATCGGAGACCTGCTGGATTCCGGCAAGGTCACCTACGTAATTTCGACTTCCACCAAGGGCCGTCAGCCCGGACTGGACGAAGTCAAAATGAGAAGAAAGGCTGTAGAGCGCTCGATACATCTGCTCACATCACTCGACACCGCAAACGCGCTTGTATCCAGCCTTGAAAACGGCCGGACGATGGAAGACATCGAACTGGTCGACATAACGGCAATTTAGGCCGAAATACACTAAGCCGGTGCGGCAGGAAGCAGGAAACAAAATGGCAGAATCTAAAAACAAGATCCTGATGACTCAGGAAGGTCTGGATAAACTTAAAGAAAAACTTGAATACCTCAAGACCGTTAAACGCTATGAAGTGGCAGACCGGATCAAGGTAGCCCGCGGCTACGGCGACCTTTCCGAAAACTCGGAATACGACGAAGCCAAAACCGAACAGGGATTTGTCGAAGGCGAAATCGTCGATCTGGAAGAACGTCTGAAAAACGCAGAAGTCATTCCGGATGAAGATATCCACACAGACGATGTGAGCGTAGGCAGCATTGTCAAGATCCGCGATCTCGAAGACGACGAAGAAGAAGAATACAAGATTGTCGGTTCCACCGAATCCAATCTCAAGGAATGCAAGCTCTCCAATGCATCGCCGGTCGGAGCGGGGCTTATCGGCTCCAAGGTCGGTGACATCGTGACCATCAAGGTACCGGACGGAGAAGTGAAGTACGAAATACTCGGGATCAGACGCTGATCCCGGGCTGAAATATACAGGAGACAGAATGGCAGAAGAGAATTTAAGCGAAGTGCTGGCCGTCCGCAGAGACAAGCTGGCAAAGCTTCAGGAAGAAGGCAGAGACCCGTTCAAGATCACAAGTTTTGACCGGACAGCCGACTCCAGGCAGATCAAAGACAACTTCGATGATTTCGAAGAAAAAGAAGTATCGATTGCGGGACGCATCATGTCCAAGCGTGGTCAGGGCAAGGTCGGCTTTTACGATCTTCAGGACAGCACCGGAAAAATCCAGCTGTTCATGAAGAAGGACCTGCTGGAAAACTACGACGAAATCAAAACCTTTGACATCGGCGATATCATCGGTGTTAAAGGACAGGTTTTCCGCACCAAACGCGGGGAAATCTCTGTGCGTGCAGAAGAAGTAACCCTTCTTTCCAAATCGCTGCAGATCCTGCCGGAAAAATATCACGGTCTCAAGGACATGGACCTGCGCTACCGCCAGCGTTACGTGGACCTGATCGTTAACCCGGAAGTCAAAGACGTCTTTGTCACCCGTTCGAAAATCATTTCCAAAATCCGTGAATTCCTCGACAACAAGGGATTCCTGGAAGTGGAAACGCCGGTTCTGTCTACACTGGCAGGCGGTGCCAACGCCCGTCCGTTCGTGACCCATCATAATGCACTCGATATCGCGCTTTACATGCGTATCGCACTCGAGCTTCCGCTCAAGCGTCTGATTGTCGGCGGTTTCGATAAGGTCTACGAAATTTCACGCGTCTTCAGAAACGAAGGCATGGACGCCACCCACAATCCGGAATTCACACTGCTTGAAACCTACGAAGCATATGCGGATTATGAAGATGTCATGAACATGGTCGAAGAGCTTTACGGCTATGTCGCGGATTCACTGCTTGACTCGGACACCATCGAATATGACGGCAAGGAAATCTCCCTGGCCCGTCCGTTCAAGCGTGCCCGCATGGTCGACCTGGTGAAAGAATACACAGGTCTTGATTTTGACACCATGACACTTGAAGAAGCACTGGCTGCTTCAGACAAGTACGATGTTGATGATGAAAAGAAGGGTTCTGTCGGGGAAATCATGGCGGAAGTGTTTGACGCTGTCGTAGAAGACAAGCTGATCCAGCCTACCTTCGTCACCATGCATCCGGTCGAAATCTCACCGCTGGCCAAACGCGATCCGGCAAATCCGAAGTACACACAGCGCTTCGAGCTCTACATTAACGGAGCCGAATGTGCCAACGCCTTCTCGGAACTTAACGATCCGATTGACCAGAAGAAACGTTTCGAAGCCCAGGTGGAAAAGAAAGCAGAAGGCGACGCGGAAGCTCATCCGTACGATGCGGACTTTATCAACGCTCTGGAAGTGGGACTGCCGCCGACAGGCGGACTCGGAATCGGGATTGACAGAATGGTCATGCTGTTCACCGGACAGACAACCATCCGGGACGTAATCTTGTTTCCAACCATGAAGCCGCTGGACTAAAAGCGCGTATCCACGCGGTTTCAGGGCTTGGGTTAAGATGATTACGACAATTTTACGACAGGTTTTGTAGTAAACAGTTTTGTCTTAAGATGGTGTTTCATAATTATCATCATGAATTTTACCGCCGCCGTTATTACTGCAGCAGATGACTGTATATATTTGTCATCACTGTGAAACTTGACGCGGCATCATGAAAAATATATAATTTTTATTAAGAGGTCCGAATCTCTGAAGTGGTCGTACAGCAATTGGAGCTGTACTAACGCCGGGAGATCCGGGCCTCTTTCTATAAAGATGGATACCGAAAGTTAAAGAATGACATTTACACACGATCCTGAAAAGCGGGTTAAGTGACAGCCGTAAAAAACGAGTTTGAAATAAATGTGACAGGCCTGTCATGATCAGTCAGGCCTGTTGTGATCAATCTGCCTCCCCGCAAAGACAGACACGTCTTTTCATTTGATCGGAATAGAAAACATGGACGGTTTCACCATACAGATCGCTCAATCTTTCCCGGGTCAATACTGTATTGGATTCTCCAAACGTAAGTTCGCCGCTGCGGTCAAGTAACGCGGCCTTACCACCAGAATAGAATACCTGATCCGGGTTATGTGTGGTCATGAGAATACCGAATCCCTGTTCAGTCAGTTTTTGAATCAGGCGGACAGCTTTCATCTGATTACCGAAATCCAGATGAGAGGTCGGTTCATCAAGAAGTATAAACTCCGGTTCCTGGGTAATAGCCCGGGCTATTGTGACCAGTTGACGTTCTCCTCCGCTTATCTGAGTGTAGGGTTTATTGATCAGTTTGAGAACTCCTACCATTTCCAGAGCATGTTC
>JBMNSG010000095.1:0-9018 GCA_050945075.1 Eubacteriaceae bacterium
TATTGTACTGCATTGATAATCCTCATGCTTTGTTTTCGTAATCAACATCTTAGGGTAGTGAATCCACAATGTGGACAAAACGAATATTATTCAAACTTTTCAGCCAACTCTACTGAGCGTAGGTTGTGCTTTATTTTTTAGCGTATTATATTGAAAATATCAGAAAAAGGCATGGATTGATTTATGCTTATCGCAGTCGTCGTGGATTGTATCCGTTAAATGTATAAATCTTATAGTACAAGTTACCATCGGAGGAAAAATAATGTCAGAATTTAACACCAGCTTTCATCCCATTGACCTCGCCACATGGGGTAGACAACAGTATTTTTACTATTTCACCAAAATGCTTCCAACTGGTTTTTCGCTTACTGTTGAAGTAGATGTCACAGAAACCCGTAAAGCAATGAAAGCAATCAACAAGCCATTTATGGCAGCTTACCTTTACATTATCTGTACGCAGCTTGCCTCTCAGCAGGAGATGCGTATTGCCACAATCGATGGTCAACTCGGCTACTTCGATGTATTGCATCCCTCATATGCTGTTTTTCACGAAGATGATAAAACCATATCAAATATGTGGACAGAATATTCTGCTTCCTTTGCAGAATTTTTCAGCCACTATGAATATGACCAATTACATTTTGCACAGAATCATGGACCAATGGCGAAATCTGTTGCGACGCCTCCTAATTTATGTATGACAGGAATGTTGCCCTGGATTTCATTCACACACTATTCTCCAATCCCATACAAACAAAGTGACTGCTTCTTTCCCGTAGTGGAGGCTGGCAAGTTCTTTGAAAGGAATGAACGTCTAATCATGCCGGTCTCTATCATGGTGCAACATGCTGTTGCAGATGGATATCACACATCTGTGTTATTCGATCACATTCAGGAAGCATTTGCGAACCCGGAAGCCTGGATTAATCTGTAAATCTGTATAAACAGTCTGTTTTTTTTGAAGGTGGTCATGAAGCTTTGTACAATTATTTATCCAGCGGCACGAACTGTTCGATCCAACAAAGATGATTTTTATATCGACTTATTACAAGTGCAGCAATTCTGGTATACTGCCCGTCAAACTGACATTAAAGATAATAATGATTATGTGTGCCGTCAATCGAGAAATCGACCGGCGCATTCTTTATGCTGCTATTTTGAATGATTCGTGAAACTCCACAGGAAATATAAGACGAATCTTCCTTTGAATATGATCGTTGCTGTTACACTCCGCTATAAACTTGATGAGACCATCTCTGAATATAAAGCGTCTGTAGTAATACATTTCTCTTATAAGAATTCCCCAGAACCCTTCTATTTGGTTCCTCTTCCAGATAGATGTTTTTCCATTTCCGAATCGTAACAGTATCAGCATTGATAATCATATTCATTTTTCCGAATCATCCTTCTGGAAGAAAAAATATTCCATATTCGCACATGACGAAACTGCAATTGATCTTTTTAAAATATAATCTGTTCCTGCAGTTAGGCCTGAATTAAATTATTGTCTGTCCCGGCATTCAATATTCGTGTGCACCAATTGTTTCTTAAATAATGTTCTAAAAATCAATCTGACAAGCGGTCCTGCAAAAAACACTTGTGTAAAATAGGCCATTGGAAAGCATAAAATCGCTGTCTGAATCCAGCTGCTCAACCACTCACTGGTAAATCCATTATGCAAGAATGTTGCAAACAATGTAATAACTGGAACAATCATACACACTGTAAATGACTGCATTGCTAGTATCATATAAATTGGTTTGTCTTCTCCTGGTGTAATAATGCGAAGCGCTAATTTTTTTGCTATATTTGTAATAATAAAAAAGATTAATACGAATACCACAACATACTCCACCCACATTTCCTTAATTGCAATCACAAACACCTGGTTAGTGATTCCTCCCAAACCGATTGCTACTGTATAACATGTCATACAGTAAACCATACAGAGCACCATCATTAACGTAAAAATAACACTTTGAAACTTTGTCTTTGGCATAGCCATTCCTCCTTGATTTGCACAAAAAAAGACACTAAACCCGCAGAGCCACCAGACTTTTAGCTCCAACGATATTTAGCGTCGTATTTGTTCAATATTTAATCCTTTTAGGTTTTATCATAAAATTTTTCTTTAAGTCAATTACTTTTTTCATAAATCAACTTGAAATATGCTTCTCATTTAGATTTTTCCAGCCAGGCCTTTCACTTCTTTTTGTTCCAAAAATTGAATATGTTGGTTTGTTTTAACATAAACAAATCAGTTCAGGAAGTGCAATCAAATGGTTATCAATAGAGCAAAAAAAGTCCCGGAAACCCGCATATTTGCGAGGCTCCCGGGATTATTTTATTTATTCCCACTCAATTGTTGACGGCGGTTTGCTGGTAATATCGTACACGACGCGGTTTACGTGCGGTACTTCGTTGACGATTCTTGTGGAAATCTTTTCCAGTACGTCAAACGGGATTCTTGCCCAGTCACTGGTCATTCCGTCTACTGAAGTGACGGCACGCAGTGCGATGGTGTAATCGTAGGTCCGGCCGTCGCCCATAACACCGACACTGCGGATCCCCGGAAGGACTGCAAAGTACTGCCAGATTTCTTCATCGAGACCGGCCTTTGCGATTTCATCACGGAAGCAGTAGTCGGCTTCCCGCAGAATTGCCAGCTTGTCTTCGGTCACATCTCCGATTACACGGATCGCCAGTCCCGGTCCCGGGAACGGCTGTCTCCAGACCAGATCGTGGTCGAGTCCCAGTTCTTCGCCCAGTTCACGGACTTCGTCTTTGAACAGTGTCCGCAGGGGTTCGATCAGTTCAAACTGGATATCATCCGGAAGCGCACCCACATTATGGTGACTCTTGATGGTCGCAGCATTCTTGGTGCCGGATTCAATAACATCCGGATAAATGGTTCCCTGTACCAGGTAGTCAATATCCTTGAGCTTGTTCGATTCTTCTTCAAAAACGCGGATAAATTCTTCGCCGATAATCTTTCTCTTGGTTTCCGGATCGGAAACTCCGGCCAGTTTATCCAGGAAGCGTTTCTGGACATTGGCACGGATAAAGTTCATTCCGAATTTACCCTTGAAGATTTCTTCGACCTGATCACCTTCGTCCTTACGCAGCAGACCGTGATCGACAAAAATACAGGTAAGCTGATCGCCTACCGCACGGTGTACCAGTGCACTGGCAACCGAAGAGTCGACGCCGCCGGAAAGAGCTGCCAGAACCTTCTTGTCCCCAACCTTTTCACGGATCTTCTGAACCTGTTCATCGATATAGTTGCCCATGGTCCAGGTGCCTTCTGCTCCGCAGATATCGTAAATGAAACTTCTGAGCAGTTCTCTGCCCATGGCAGTATGTTCGACTTCCGGATGATACTGGACGCCGTAAAGTTTTTTCGATTCGGCTTCGAAAGCAGCTACCGGGCAGGTTTCAGTGACAGCGGTGATTTCAAAGCCATCCGGAACTTCACTGATATAATCGGTATGACTCATCCAGCAGACCGAGCTGTTGTCTACATCAGCCAGAAGCTTTGATTCCGGCTTTCTGATATCCAGCTCTTTCTTTCCGTATTCGCGGATTTCAGCACTGTCGGTATTGCCGCCCAGTTGTTCCGCCATCAGCTGAGCGCCGTAACAGATTCCGAGAATCGGAATGCCCAGTTCGTAAATAGCGGGATCGACCTGAGGTGCCCCTTCTTCGTGGGTACTGCTGGGACCGCCCGTGAAGATAATGCCAATCGGATTGATTTCTCTGATCTGATCGACCGAAACATCATAAGGTACAACCTGTGAATAGACTTTGTTTTCGCGAACCCGTCGTGCAATAAGCTGATTGTACTGCGCGCCGAAATCGACGATCACTATCGTTTCTCTGTCTGCCATCTTTCCTCCGTAATGTAAATACTATGTACAAAAGACCGGCAGCCGGAACTGCGGTCTGAGAATAAACACAACAGCGGGCTGCGTTGAAACGGAGCCCGCTCTGTTGATATCTGATTATGATTTTTTTCTGATGCTGCTGCCAAGCGCATCCAGGGCAGCTTCGCCCAGTGCTTCGGCTATTGAAGGATAAGGATACACAATATTCGCCAGATCGTCAACTGTGCCTTCCAGGCTCATGACTGATTCTGCGGTCGTAATGATTTCTGCGGCGCTGCGGCCAAAAGCCTGAACGCCGAGCAGCTCGCCAAAATGAGCATCCGCAACGACCTGAATAAACCCTTCGTCACCGTCGAGCATAACAGCCCAGTCATTCAGTGCCATGGGGAAAACACCGGTTTTCAGATCATACCCGGCACTGCTTGCTTCTCTGGGCAGCAGCCCGATGGAAGCAGCTTCCGGTATGGTTTCGACCAGCTTTGGGATCAGTCTGCTGTTATAGGCTTCCGTTTTCCTGCCGCACATTGCTTCTGCTGCCAGCACGGCAGCCTCTGCCTGTCCGGCTTCAGAACCTCTGACCATTTCACTTCCGCTCACGGCATAAACATCCTTGACCGAGGTCAGGAAATTATGATCCGTTTCGATCCAGCCGCCGTTCGTCACGATCGGAAGTGCATCGAGGCCGCGCAGATTGGCCCTGTTTTCTCCTGTCACATAGAGATCTTCGCCGGAGAAATTGGTAATGATTCCGGTATCGCGGTCGTGTGCTTCTACATGATAATTCAGCGCGGAATCCCGATATACATTCTGTACAATCTGGTTATGCACTGTTGTGATTCCATACTCATGTAAATCGGACTGAACGGCATTGTTGATCATATCGCCCATACCGGGCAGCAGTTCATTTCCTGTGGGGATAAGCGTAACTCTGGTTCCGAATATTGAAAAGACTTCTGCAGCTTCACACATTTTGGGACCGGAACCGCAGATAATCATGGTACGGGGCAGATAGTCAGTCAATCCGACTGTTTTATCTGTCAGTACACCGGGTACATCTCTGAACTTTGAAGAAAGATCCGCAAGAACTCCACCTGCCAGGATCAGTCTGGGAGCATTGATAATCCTTGTTTTATAACCCTGACGTGTAATGGCTATCGAATGGTCGACACGGGGTGATGCAGTCCCGATAAAGATATCAACCCCGTTTTCTCTGAGTGCATCTCTGAGAATTGTCGTAAGTTTTTCGAGTTTTTCCTCGTAGGCCGTATGTAGTGCTTCAAGGTTCAGGGAAACTTTTCCGAATCTGAGTCCCTTTTCCTTGGCAGCGGTACAGGCCCGTATGATTTTCGCATTCTGCAGCATGAAATGTACAGGAACAGCATCCGAGTGACGTTCTGCTCCGCCCAGTGTATTCTCTTCGATAAGAGCCGTACTTTTTCCAAGCTGGGCACATCGGACAGCCGCAGTAAATCCAGTCAATCCACCTCCCAGAACGGCTACATCGTAATTTTTCCTATTTTCCATTGCTGACCTCCGTTCCAAGAAGAATTGTTTCCGGATTGTCCAGACAAAAACAGATTTTTTCGAGAATCGTGATTCCACGGGAAGGACTGATCCGGTCAGGATCCAGTTCGAGCAGCAGTCTGACGGTTGTACACTGTCTGATCTGCGCTTTCGAAAACCGCGAACGACTCTGCTTTCCTCCAAGATTAAGGACAAGCGGTGCATCCGTCGGTACCAGTCCCGCACACGAAAGCAATGTGCTTTCTGAACAGTCTGTGATCACCAGTGAATAATCCGAATCACTGGCTGCCGGATTGTCCGTTTCCGATGCTTTAAAAGCACGGTTTCTTGCTCCTGTCACGTCAGAAAGAGTTTCCAGATTCCAGGTATTTTCCAGATCGCAGGTCTTCTGTCCTCCGTCCCGGAACTGAACAATTTTAAAGCTTCCCGTATGACGGGCAAAAATACTTTTCAGACTTCTGATGGCAGCCAGCACTGCAAAATCGACGATTTCAGGAGCATTCGGATCCTTCTTTCCCTGCATCTGTGAAATCAGACTGACAATACTGCCCAGCTCTGCTTCAGCAGTTACAAAAGAAGTCCTTGTATGTTCAGAAGTTCTCCCGGACATTTCGAATTTCTCAATCCCTGTTTGTCTGGAATTTTTACCGATCGATTCATTATCTTCGGTTTCCGGTTCTTCAGGTTCTTTTGTTTCAGCTGCCTTTATTCCGGATTCTTCAGGTTCCGGTTTTTCGGTTTCCGGTTCTTCCGTTCCCAGTTCAATGACCGGACCTGTTCCGGGCAGATGAATGACCTGCTGTTCCGGTTCTTTCAAAAGCTCCGGTCTGACTTTTTCTGCCAGCACTTTTGCAGGTTCACGGATAATATCACTATCCGGAATTTCTGGAACTGTGATGTCTTCCTGTTGCTTTTCTTCGACGTTTTTCTCAACAGGAATTGCTTCTTCTACCGTTTTTTCTTCATCGTTTCGTGCTGTTGCTTCAACCGGATTTTCTTCGGCGGCCCGGATTGTTTCTTCAGCCGGTATTTCTTCGGCAGTCTGGATTATTTCTTCTACCGGGTATTCTTCTGCAATCCGAGTTGTTTCTTCTGCCGGTTTTTCTTCTTCAGTCAGGACCGCTTCTTCAACCGGTTCTTCTTTGATTGTTTCAGTGTCAGACAATTCGCAAACCGGTACTTCCTGATCCGGTTCCTCCATATCGGCGATTTCGTCTTCCAGTTCACTTTCGGAGGGTTCATCTACAGAAGTTTCAAGAACAGGCTGTACTTCTTCAACAACCGGATTCGCTGTATCCGTCTGAACAACAGCCTTTCTGGTTATTTCCGGATCCTTCAGCCCCAGGAATGCCAGTACATCTCCACGGGTTACCTTTCCGCCGCTCCCGGTTCCGGGGATCTGCTCAATTTCGACACCGTATTGAGAGGCAATCCGCCGGGCCAGCGGTGTTCCTTTTATAATTCTCACAGCTGGTTCAGCTTCGATGATCGCAGCGCCGGTATCGCCCTGCAGTTCGCCAATCGTCAGATCCAGCCGGTCTATTTTCGGATTTTCTCTGTTTCCTCTGCCGTATTCTCCGGATGCATTGCTCAGGTTTTTCCAGACATCTTCGCGCTGAATTCTGCCTTCAGGTCCGGTACCATGAATTCCGAGAAGTGAAATCCCGTATTCATGAGCCAGTTTTCGCGCCGCCGGAGTCGCTTTGACATGCTCGACCTGTTTGATTTTTCTGCGCTTCTTCAGACTCAGTGACCGCAGGATTTCCATATCCCGCCTGGAAAGTTTCTTTTCGATGCGGATTTCCCCGGCTTCTTCTCTGGTCACAATGGTTGCCAGATTATCATCGGCAGAAAACTGCTGGCCGTTCTGAACGTTCTTGCCAAGCAGAATTCCGTCAATCTCCGAAGAAACCACTACCGGCTCACGATCTGCCCGCACCATCAGCAGCGGACGCCCCGCGTCGACGTATTCGCCTTCTTCAATAAGCCACTGCTCTGCAATCAGAACCACCGCGTCTGTATGTACCGACAATTTTAAATGAAATGCCATACGCCGCTCCTAGTTCAGTCCCAATGCAGAATAAATTCCGTCCGCTATCTGTCCCGCGTCGGGAACCATCATCTGTTCCAGCCGTTCCGCAACAGGAACGGGGGTGTCCAGTCCTCCTATACGGATAATCGGCGAATCCAGATAATTAAAACAGTCGTTTTCCGCAACCCGCGCTGCAATTTCTCCGCCTACTCCGCCTGTTTTCGGTCCGTCATGAATGATAACGAGCCGGCTTGTTTTTTTAACCGATTCATAGATCGGTTCCATATCCATTGGGTAAAGTGTAAGCGGATTGATGATCTCACAGGAGATTCCTTCCTGGGCAATCATTTTGACCGCTTTTCTTGTTTCCAGAAGTGCCGGCCCCCAGCTCACGATGGTAATATCAGAGCCGTTCTGTTCGATATAGCTTTCTTCCAGCGGAATAATGTAGTTGTTTTCCTGGGGAACCAGGCCTCTGGAATTGTAAAGCAGCTTGTACTCTATAAAGACGACCGGATTATTGTCGCGTATTGCCGCTTTTAAAAGGCCCTTGGCCTGCGCAGGTGTAGCAGGTGCACATACTTTAAGACCCGGAACATTACAGAACCAGGCTTCCAGCGACTGCGAATGCTGCGCTCCGGCACCGGTTCCGCTGCCTGAGGGAAGCCGGACAACCATCGGAATCTGAACCTGTCCGTTTGACATATAGCGGAATTTTGCGGCATGATTCACGAGTGAATCCATACCGAACGTAATAAAGTCGCTGAACATCATTTCCGCGACCGGACGGAGTCCTGTCATGGCAGAGCCTGCCGCTGTTCCGACAATAGCCGATTCGCTGATCGGTGTTTCCCGTACCCGGGCTTCACCGAATTCTTTCTGAAGACCGAGTGTAACTTTAAAGCTTCCCCCGTATTCTCCTATATCTTCACCGAGAAGCCAGACCGTTTCGTCACGCTGCATTTCTTCACGCATCGCCTGACGGAGTGCTTCTCTGTAACTCATTTCCTGTAAATTCATCGACTACTCCGCATAGACATCCGAATAAACCGCATCATCCTCCGGTTCGGACATTTCCTGAGCCGTTTCAAAAGCTCTGCATACATCTTCATACGCTTTGCGATCCAGACTGTACAGCTCGTCTTCTTCTGCCAGACCGTGATCAATCAGATATTCCGCAAACCGCGGGATCGGATCTTCTTTCTTCCAGTTTTCCACTTCCATTTCGGAACGGTATGTCTGTTTATCACTCTTGGAATGTCCGCACTGCCTGTAGGTCAGCGCTTCAATCAGAAACGGGCCTTCACCTTCGCGGGCATAATCCAGCGCTTTTTTGACAATCTCATAAACCTCGATGACATCATTGCCGTCAATGGTGATCCCCGGAATTCCATATGCCTGGGCACGATCGGAAATATTAATGATATTCATTTCTTTTTCAAGCGGGGTGGACATGGCATAGAGATTGTTTTCAATGAGGAAAACGACCGGCAGTTTCCATACGGAAGCCAGATTAACCGACTCATGAAAATTTCCGGTATTGACACTTCCGTCTCCGGAAACACAGAGCACTGCATT
>JBMNSG010000096.1:0-8920 GCA_050945075.1 Eubacteriaceae bacterium
AGAAAAAGGCCTGAAAAATCTGAAGGATACTGGAAAATCAGACGAAAAAACCGCACTGGCCGTTCAGCTCAAGCTGGTGAACCGGATCATTGACACCATTCGTTCAGAAACACAGGTGGAAGACTTTGAATCTCTGGCTGTAGACGGGGAAGGCAGGGAACTGCTGGCACTGCTGGATACCGTCCACGCACCGGGCAGCAAAAACACCGGGGAGCGTCCGGAAACCTCGCTGATTGAATCCGCGCTGTTTACTGGTGCCCACGGAGAACCGGGCATGAATCTTGAGCTGCGGAAGGAAATTCCGTCGGCTGACCGGATTGATCTGCTGGTATCTTTTATCAAATGGAGCGGACTGCGGCTCATGATCGACGATCTCAGACGCTTTACAGAGAACGGCGGGACATTGCGGGTCATTACGACTACCTATATGGGCGCGACTGACGCCAAAGCCATAGAGGAGCTGTCAAAGCTCCCGAATACGGAAATAATGGTTTCCTATGACACCCGGATCACACGGCTTCATGCCAAGTCCTATGTGTTCTACCGTGATACCGGTTTTACAACGGCCTATGTCGGTTCATCCAATATGAGCAGCGCTGCTCTGACCAGCGGACTTGAATGGAATGTGAAAGTTACGGCGGCGGATCAGCCGGATGTACTGAAAAAAATAGAGGCAACTTTTGACAGTTACTGGAATGCGCCGGAATTCGAACGATATGACCAGGGGCAGGAGAATCGCCTGATAAAAGCGCTGCGGGGGGAATCGTCCCTGGTAAAAGAAGGACAGAGACAGTATTTTTACGATCTGCGACCATTTTCTTATCAGCAGGAAATTCTGGACGAACTGGAAGCGGAGCGGACCATCCGCGGCCATTATAAGAATCTGGTAGTCGCGGCTACCGGGACCGGAAAAACCATGATTACGGCCTTTGACTACAAAAGATTCCTGAAAGAGCATCCCGAAGGTCCGGGACGCCTGCTTTTTATTGCACACCGGAAGGAAATACTCAGTCAGAGTCTGGACGCTTTCCGCAGTGTTTTAAAGGATCCCGATTTTGGTGATCTTTTCGTGGGGGACAGCCGTCCGGAACGGTCGGATCATCTGTTTATGTCCATTCAGAGCTTCCGGGCACAGGACTGGACTTCAAAAACCTCTTCTGATTATTACGACTATATTGTGGTTGATGAATTTCACCATGCGGCAGCCGAAGGCTATCAAAAACTTCTGGACTATTATAAGCCTGAAATTCTGATTGGACTTACGGCTACGCCCGAACGAATGGACGGGAAGGATGTTACCCGCTATTTTGACAACCGCATTGCTGCGGAAATCCGGCTGCCTGAAGCCGTTGAGCGCAAGCTGCTCTGTCCGTTTCAGTATTTCGGTGTTTCAGATGATACTGACCTGACCGAATTGAAATGGAGCCGGGGCGGATACGATTCCACAGAACTCGAAAATCTTTATGTATTCAGTAATGCAGCGGCTCAAAAACGCTGCCGGCTTATCATCAATTCACTTGACCGTTATTTAACAGATCTTGATGCGACAAAGGGACTGGGATTCTGTGTTTCGATCCGGCACGCACAGTTTATGGCGGAAGAATTTAACCGGGCGGGCATTCCATCGGCTGCATTGAGCGGCAATTCTAACACAGTGGAACGACAGCAGGTGCAGAAGGATCTGCGGTCCGGGAAAATCAAATTTATCTTTACTGTCGATCTTTATAATGAAGGAATTGATATTCCGGAAATCAACACGGTTCTGTTCCTGCGTCCAACCGAAAGCCTGACTGTTTTCCTGCAGCAGCTGGGAAGAGGGCTCCGGCTTTCCGAAGGGAAAGACTGTCTGACCGTGCTGGACTATATCGGCCAGGCCGGGAAAAAATACAGGTTTGCAGAAAAATACGAAGCGCTGCTCTATCATCCCAGACACGGGCTTAAAAAGGAAATCGAAAGCGGATTTACTTCGGTTCCGAAGGGATGTTATATCTGTCTGGAAAAGAAAGCGCAGAAAATTATTCTGGAAAATATCAAAGCGGTTGTGAACACCAAAGCCGGTTTGACAGCCAGAATCCGCGATTATGCGGAAACGGGTCAGCCACTCAGGCTATCCGCATTTCTGGAATATGAACACCTGCGGCCCGGGGTTCTGTACAAAAGAGACAGTTTTTCGAGGCTATGTGCGGATGCCGGACTGATCCCTGACTTTTCCTCACCGGTGGAAGAGGTCATGCGCAAAGCCTTTCCCAGGATCTGTTCGATTGATTCCAGACGCTGGATTCGCCTGCTGCAGAAATTGCTTGTGAATATAGGTCCGGAAGATGATGCTGTCAGGGAATATGACAGTCTGACAGAAAATGAAAAGCGGATGCTGAGAATGTTCCAGATTACCGTCTGGCAGAAACCGGCCCGGGATGCCGGCTTCCGGAACGAGTTGGAAGCACTGCAGGAAATTACCGCCTGCCCGGAACTTCGGGAGGAACTGCTGGACCTGCTTGAATACAATTATGAACGCATTGACTTTATCGATCAGCCGGCAGATCTGCCTTATGATTGTCCGCTGGACGTATATTGCACCTATTCACGGGACCAGCTGCTTACAGCTCTGGATTTTGAAAAACCGGCAACCGTCCGTGAAGGCGTTAAATACCTGAAAGACCGGAAAACTGATGTATTCATGATTACACTGAACAAGTCGGATAAAGACTATTCACCCAGTACCATGTATGAAGATTATTCGGTGAATGAGAGTCTTTTCCACTGGCAGAGCCAGAGTACCATATCACCGGACTCACCGACCGGCCGCCGTTATATTGAACAGAAACAGCGCCATAATACAATTCTGCTGTTTGTCCGGGAGTTTAAAAAGGATTCTGACAAAAATGCAGCACCTTATACCTTCCTGGGGCCTGCGGAATATGTCAGCCATACCGGATCAAAGCCGATGAGCATCTTATGGAAACTGAAGAACCCGATTCCATCAAAATTGATTTCCAGGACCAACAAGCTGGCAGCGGTTTAAACGGGGAGCCTTGATTCGCTACCATTCAAAACAGATGAGATTACCACAAAGATGGTTGATCTCATCTCTTTTTTATACCTTTTTCCAAATACCACTGCGTAAAGTCTGTCCGGTTAGTCCTGCATCTGCAAGTATGCAGCAAGATACAAATTGACTGCGTTGCGAAATGACCGGGGATCATATCCTGTCAACTTCTTAATTCGATTCAGCTTATATTGCAGGGTATTTTTGTGTAAGAATAAAATATCCGCTGTTTTTTTCAATGACATATCTGTAGAAAAGTAAATCCGGAGTAATTCCAGATCGCTGGAATCGAGTTTGGAGATGGTTTTCGTCAGATATTCTTTTTTTGCATGTTCAGATACACCGGTTAAGATGATTTCTAAATCAAGATCATCAAACAAGGCAATATTTTCTTCATCGGAAAGACTTCTGATTGCTATCATGGCGGCAGAATAAGAATTATTCTGTTTTTTCAGGAAGTCTGCATGACCGATTCCAATCCGGATGATTTCTCTGTAATCTGATGCCAGGGAAGTGAACAGGTAACTCCATTTTCTGTATTCATCTTCCGGTAAAATCACAACATACTCATTTAGAAAGTTAAATGTATACAGGTCTGCATTCATCTGATTGAAAATCTGATAAATATGATTTTCCATCAGGGATAAGTTCGATAGATTATAACTGGAATTCAGTTTGATCAGAATGGTCCTGCATCGTGTTTCAGGCGTTAAATGATGTTCGTTAAGAAATTCTATCAGGTAGTCATGGTTAATGTCCGAGTTTTCAATAAGGGACCGGACAACATAGTTTAACTGATTCCTTTTTCCGTAATGAATTGAATCGATTTCCTGTTCACGTAAAATCAGTGAAGTGATTTTTTGTGCGAGAACGGCATATTGACGCACCTCGTCAGGTATTCCACTGATTCCGATCGCCGCAATGATTTCTCTATTATAGGTAAAGGGAATGTTTACACCTTTGTGTGTTCCATAAAAACCATCGTCGTTATCTACTTCGATGGTTTGTTTTGTCGTGACAACTTTTTTCCCGATTTCATGAAAATCACCAATTCGCTCTGTATCCGTACTGGCAAAGATGATTCCTTTTGTGTTGATAAAGTTAATATCATGGCCGCATACGTCTTTTACAGTGTCTACAATGCAGTATGTCGGACATATTAAAAAGATCATGGGAAGTAAAGATGCGAATTCTATAAAACGAAAAAGCATTGTGATTTGCAGACAAAAGGGGACCAGTATGAAAGTAGTTATTGCAATCGATTCACTCAAAGGAAGTTTGTCATCACTGGAAGCAGGAAAAGCAATTTCTGAAGGAATTGGGAGAGTAAATCAGGAAGCACAGATATCAGTACGGCCATTGGCAGATGGGGGAGAAGGAACGGTAGAAGCATTAACCTCAGGTATGAATGGAAAGCTGGAAACAGTTCAGGTCACCGGGTCAACAGGTGAAAAGGTTGAAGCTGCTTACGGAATCCTGGAAGAGTCAGACACTCTTGAAAAAAAGACAGCAATTGTTGAGATGTCTGCAGGAGCCGGAATTACGCTGGTAACTGAAGAAAACAGAAATCCTTTGAAAACGACAACCTACGGAGTCGGAGAAATCATTAAGGATGCCATTCAGAAAGGATGCCGGCACTTTATTGTAGGGATTGGAGGAAGCGCAACCAATGACGGTGGAATCGGGATGCTTCAGGCACTGGGATATGGAATCCTGGACCAGGATGGAAAACAGGTGTCAGCAGGTGCACAGGGGTTAAGTGAAATCGACAACATTACCGATGAGTCTGTGATTCCTGAATTAAAGGAATGTACTTTCCGAATTGCCTGTGATGTAACCAATCCATTGTGTGGGGAACAGGGCTGCAGCGCAATCTACGGACCGCAGAAAGGCGCAACACCTTCTATGATCGTCCAGATGGATCAATGGCTTTCAGATTATGCGGCTAAATCCAAAGAAAAGTATCCCCACGCGGATATGAATCAGGCGGGCAGCGGTGCCGCCGGCGGACTGGGATTTGCTTTTTTAACCTATACAAACGCAGTGCTGGAATCCGGAATCAAGATTGTCTTAGAGGAAACCAGGCTGGAAGATTTTATCAAAGATGCGGACTTCGTAGTGACCGGGGAAGGCCGGCTCGATGGCCAGACCGCGATGGGAAAAGCGCCCATTGGTGTTGCTGAAATTGCCAAAAAATACGGCAAGAAGGTGATTGCATTTTCGGGTTGTGTAACGGAAGACGCGGTTGTTTGTAATGAACACGGGATTGATGCCTTTTTCCCGATCTTAAGAAGTGTGGGAACACTTTCTGATGCTATGGATGCTGAGAAAGCCAGAATGAATATGACGGCAGCAGTCGAGCAGGTTTTCAGATTGATTGAATGCTGCGCATAAAGCACGAAAGGTAAAGGAGAAAAGGCAAATGGATTATACATTTACAACATTTGGTGCACTGGCGGGACTTGCAATTGCAATCGTATTAATAATAAAGAAATTTCACCCGGCGTACAGCTTGATTCTGGGCGCATTGATCGGGGGAATCATCGGTGGCGGCGGCCTTACAGAAACAGTAGCGACAATGGTGACGGGTGCACAGGGAATGATGTCCTCTGTACTTCGAATCATGACATCCGGCATCCTGGCAGGCGCTTTGATTAAGACGGGATCAGCAGAAAAAATTGCGGACACTATTGTATGTAAATTAGGAGAGAAACGTGCAATTGCAGCGATTACTCTTGCAACAATGATTATCTGTGCAGTGGGCGTATTTGTAGATATTTCAGTTATTACCGTTGCACCTATTGCAATTGCGATTGGCAAAAAAGCAGGTCTCTCCAAACCAGGTGTACTTCTTGCGATGATCGGGGGAGGTAAAGCTGGAAATATTATCTCGCCGAATCCGAATACAATTGCGGTCTCAGAAGCATTTGGTGTTGATTTAACCTCATTAATGGCAGAAAACATCATCCCGGCAATATGTGCTTTAGGTGTAACAATTCTGATCGCCGGTATGCTTGCAAAGAAAAAAGGGAATTCTTTTGAAGATATAGATGAGAAGATTGATGTAAAGGGGCTACCAAATTTCTTCCATGCAACCGGTGGATCGGTATCTATGAGTATTAAGGAAAGAATGAAACTGATTCCGTATGAAGCCTGTGTAGGACTTACCAGCACACTCGTTTCGGTTCTCGTTTACCTGATTTAACAATAAACCTGAACTGACCGGCCGGGAAGCCGGATCTATATAAAGAGGGACTCTTGCAATCCGCGATTCGACCAGGTCGGACGACGGAGCTGAGAGCCCTCTTTTTTGTTTTTGGTGATCACCGACCCGGAAACCAGCGGCCGGTTTTTATCTATACTCTTCAATCTCCGCATTACATTACACACGCTGAAATAAATTTTGGTATTAAAATACCAAATTTGTTGACACGCATACATAAAGACGGTATATTAATATCAGAGGTTAACCGAAAGCTCTTGTTCGAAAGAGTGTTGAAGAATATGGCAGTGAAAATCAGGTACAGAATATCGAGGTAAAGATCATGAATGAAATCACAGAAGACAGAATTTACAGCAGGATGAGCAGTAGTATGGGGTCGGAAAATATGCTTAACGGCGCCATTCTGGTTACCGAAACCAGGAACGAAAATAAAACAGAAATGTCAAAGGAAGAAGCCTATAAGGCAATGCTGCTGGTGGCGGATAAACTGCACATGCCGAATCCCTTTCAGGACCGGAATCAGTTTTATCAGACATACTCTGAACTGGATGAAAATCCGGACTGGGAAAAGCTTCTTTATATAGCGTTCCAGGGTGAAAGCACAAAATCAGCTCTTGTACCGAATGTGCTTTTCCAGGAGATGACTGCTCATATCAAAGATGAAACCAGGACAATCATGATTGCCGAGGCTGAAAAATTCGTTCCGAATCTGAAAGCAGTGGTTGATGCACATAAAAACTGCCAGTTTACACTCACATCCATGAATGCTCTCTATACAAAAATCCTGAAACGGATATTCGCAGGCTATGAGAACGTGACGGTCCTGAATACAAGCATTTACAACTACAGCTTTCTGGATGAGAAGTTCGATCTGATCATCTCCGTACCGGCCTTCGGCGCCAGAAATCTGGCAGAAGATTCCGTAAACTTTATCTGCCGGGAATGCGAAATGGCTGCGCTGCAGAACCTGCTTCTTCATATCAGCGATTCCGGGGAGCTGGTCATTGCAATGCCGGCGCGAATTACCTTTGGCGGCGGCCGGGTAGACCGTTTGCGGAAATTCGTAACACAGAACTACAAGCTTGAAGAAGTCGCGGAGCTGCCCTTTGGTATCTTCCGGCACACAGGGATTAAAACATGTCTTCTCGGCATCGGCGGCGGCAGGACAGAAGATGTGGCTGTCCGCAGATACGATGCAGCCGGCAGAAAGACGATGCGTGATCCGGTTGAGCAGCTCGAATTAACGGATGACATGAGTGTTACGGTTGAAGATCTGGATGGAATCGGCAACTGGAGCATTGATAAGCTTCTGACAAAGCAGGACGAGGAGTACATGAAGTATCAGGCTTCCAATATCAGGAAGGTCCCGCTTGGCGAGGTGGCAGAAATCTTCCGCGGGAAGTCAGTATCCGGGAAGAATCCCATCGGGCCGATCGGGGTGGTGAATATCACCAACATTGGCCAGTACGAGATTGATTACGACAGCCTGGATAAACTGGACGAGGAAGATCGTAAAATTCAGAACTACATTCTTCGTGAAGGCGACCTGCTTCTTCCGGCCAGAGGAACGGTGATCCGTACAGCGGTTTTCCACGAACAGGTATATCCGTGCATTGCCTCATCAAATGTGATTGTGATCCGTCCGGACAGGAAGAAGATGAACAGCACTTACCTGAAGATCTTTATCGACAGCCCGATTGGCAACAAACTGATCAGCAGCCTGCAGCAGGGCATGGCTGTAATGAACATCAGCTACAATGATTTGAAAATACTGGAGGTCCCGTTCCCGGCGATTGCCGATCAGGACCGGACAGCCTGTGAATATGAGAATTCGTACCGGACCTATATTCAGAGTATTTCCGAAGCAGAAAAGCGCTGGCAGGATACACTGGATAAATTAGAGATTTTTTAAGCAGATTATTTATAAAGGGGAGATTCAATGAAAAATTATTTTATGGAAGATGTCAAATGCGGAGTCACTGAGGATAAAATGAGCCCCTGCGGACCAGTATCAGGACTGGTTGCCGCAACGGTTAAAGTAAAAGATGGTGATAAAGAGTACTGGGTTACGAATGTGGAAGTCATGGGTATTCCCAATTTCTATGTATCGGATAAGGATATATTTCAGGATACTCTGGAAGAGAATTATGACGACCAGGAATTTTCAGATTATCTGCACAGTTGTGAAATAAGCAGTTTCAATAACTTGGAAATATCCGGCGACTACGATACATTGCTTGAAGCGATTTTCAATGACACGGAAAATCCGGCTGTTCCTCTTTTAAAATACTTGCTGGCTCTGACCAGATGTGAGATGGACCAGACAGATGAGCTGATTAACCGGGGCAAAGGTCATTATGCAGATGAAATAGAAATTCCGGTCTCGGATGTAGAAGAAGACTATATCTATGAAAAGGAACAGGAATAATTAAATATTCTTTTGTTTAACGACAGTATCAGGTTTGCCGTAGAGAACAGATGAGATTAACCTTTTGGGTTGATCTCATCTGTTTTTTTTGGTAAAAATCGAATTATTTTCAGATAAACGCTTGACCTGGAGTGCACTCCAGGCTGTAAAGTCGATTCAAAGAGAAAATATCAATCAGTTAATCTGACAATACGGAGGCACACAGATGTTTGATAAAACATAT
>JBMNSG010000097.1:0-8869 GCA_050945075.1 Eubacteriaceae bacterium
TGACGTTTTTTTGTATTACTTCCGCCTTGTCAGAATATACCCCTAAAGCACCTGTTAAAATCATTAAAAATCATTTAGATTTAAATAGAGTACATCACAATTATCATGAGGAGACTGCGTTTTTAAGGATATTATTCAATCCTTTTCAGAAACCGCAGTTTATCTTATAATAAATAAACGACATTCAGCAGCGACAACAGGAATACAAAAGACAGAGAAAAATATGATTGAAGGTAAATCAGCAAAGACAGATTCTTATACGTACATTACAAAACTGGGGCCTGTTACGATTACAGAAGAACATGGGTATATCACTGAAGTTCTCTTTGGGGATTTCGGATACGATCATGCAAATACTCCTCTGACAGATCAGGCCGCGGATGAAATTCGTGAGTATATAAACGGAAAGCGCAGTGTTTTCACATTACCGCTGCGCCAGGATGGATCGGATTTTGATAAACAGGTCTGGAGTGTGCTTCTGACCATTCCGGAAGGGGAATGCCGGACCTACGCCCAGATCGCCAGACAGCTGAACAGACCCAAAGCGGCCAGAGCTGTGGGAAATGCGTGCGGGAGGAACCGGATCGCAATTCTGATTCCCTGCCATCGGAGTGTCAGAAGTGACGGCACACCGGGCGGTTATGCCTGGGGTGTCGAGATAAAAAAGAAACTGCTTCAGATTGAAAAGAATTATATTCAGTCTGAGAAGAAACAACAGGATTAGGAATGAAACTCAAATCAGAAACAGAGCTACTTGCAGAAGAATTTAACATAACACCGGTCCAGGCGGAAAAGACACTGGCCCTGATTGATGAAGGAAATACGGTACCGTTTATTGCCCGTTACCGTAAAGATGAAACCGGCGGTCTGAGCGACACCGTTTTGCGTGACCTCAACACCCGGCTGGAATATATACGCAAGCTAGACAAAAGAACAGATGAAATAGCAGCGTCCATTACCGAACAGGGGAAGATGACCCCCCAGCTGGAAAAAGCCCTGCAGGCCTGTACTACACTTCAGGATGCAGAAAATCTGTATCTGCCATTTAAGAGAAAGAAGCATACCCGTGCCATGGCAGCCCGGGAAAAGGGACTGGAACCGCTGGCGCAGATGATTACCGGGAAAAAGAAAGATGCAGAGATTCTGGCTGCCGCTCCTTCGTTTATCAACCCGGAAAAGAAAGTGGAAACAGCAGAGGATGCGCTTGCCGGAGCCAGAGACATCGCGGCAGAGGAGCTTTCAGAAGATGCAGATCTCCGCAAAAGACTGAAAAATATGCTGCTTAAAAAATCGCAGATCAAAACATCAGTCACTAAAAAGTTTGCGGATGAAAAAACCGAGTTCATGAATTATTACGATGCGCACGAAGCGGTCGGAAAAATTCCGGACCATCGTATTCTTGCCATCAACCGCGGGGAAAAACGCGGAGTTCTTTCTGTAAGCCTGTCTCCGGAGGAGGACGATGCACTGGGCATCATCCATTCAGCGAAAACCAGGGGTGCTGGGGATATTTATCAGGAAGCAGCAAAGGACGCCTATAAGCGTCTGATCTTTCCGGCTCTTGAACGGGAAATCCGGGCAGATCTGAAGGAACGAGCTGAAAAATCAGCAATCCGTATGTTCGGAGTCAATCTAAAAAAACTGCTGCTGCAGCGTCCGTTTAAACATATGACAACCATGGGCTTCGACCCGGGCTTCAGGAACGGCTGTAAAATTGCGGTTCTGGATAAATACGGAACTTATATCGATTCCGCCATTGTCTATCCGACACTCTCCAAGGGCAGACGGGATGAAGCAGAACAGAAAGTTCTGGAAATGATCGATCGCGACAAGATCGACCTGATTGCAATCGGGAACGGAACTGCTTCGCGTGAGTCGGAACAGTTTATCGCAGAACTGATTGGCAGGGCATCCAGAAAAGTACAGTATATGATCGTGAACGAAGCGGGGGCCTCGATGTATTCTGCTTCAGAACTGGGAACAGCAGAGTATCCGGATCTTGATGTCTCGATCAGAGGGGCGATTTCGATTGCCGGGCGTCTCCAGGATCCGCTTTCAGAGCTGATTAAAATCGAACCGGAGCATATCGGCGTCGGGCAGTATCAGCATGATGTCAATCAGAAGGAACTGACGACAGTTCTCGATAATGCAGTGGAAGATGCCGTCGGCAATGTCGGGGCAGATCTTAACCGGGCTTCGGCCGTTCTGCTGTCGCACGTTGTCGGTATTACCAGTGCATCGGCTAAAAATATTGTCACGTACCGTGAGGAACACGGCGGTTTTCAGAATAAACAGGAACTGATGAAGGTCAAGGGAATCGGAGCCAAAGCCTACGAGCAGTGCGCAGGATTTCTGCGGGTTCCCGAAGCGGAGGATGTTCTGGACAGAACCGGGATTCATCCGGAATCCTTCGGGACAGCAAGGGGACTGCTCAAGCTGGCAGGTCTGAGTAATGAAGATCTGATTCTCCAGAAGCCTGAAGCCTCTCAAAGACTTTCTGCGGTTAATATTATGAAACTGGCAGACAGACTGGGGGCAGGGAAGCTGACAGTCATCGATATTCTCAATGAACTGAAAAAACCGGGACGCGATCCCAGAGATTCTGCGCCCAAGCCTTTTCTTAAATCCGACGTTCTTTCTATTGAAGACCTGAAACCCGGTATGGAGCTTACGGGAACCGTCAGAAATGTTATAGATTTCGGGGCGTTTGTAGATATCGGTGTCCACCAGGACGGTCTGGTCCATATTTCCCAGATAGCGGATCATTATATCAAGCATCCATCTGAAGTGCTCTCCGTCGGAGATGTGGTGCGTGTAAAAGTGATTGAAACAGACAAGGAAAGAGGCCGGATTGGCTTGTCCATGCTGCTGTAAAGCGTGCTGCGGACCAGGTTTCCGGGATTCACACATTCTTTTATAAATATAAATAATTTCAGGCGTGATTGATGGATTGCGCCTGAATCAATACGATCAGATCAATAAAAAAAGGCTGTTTTCTGTTAAAAAGAAAACGGCCTTTTTGGTTGTTTCTATTAAAATGGTGCGCCCGAGCAGATTCGAACTGCTGGCACATAGCTTCGGAGACTATTGCTCTATCCAACTGAGCTACGGGCGCAAATCCTTAATTATTATAACAAAACCAGCAGAGATTGCAACTACAGTCTTGAGATTCATCCTGCAGGATAGCGCCAGGCACGGAACGCAGCAGGGAATCGAGCGGGTTTCTGATGAGACAGCAGTAATAAGAAATCCGATAAAATAAGACCGGAATCAGGTCGGCAGTCTGATTCCGGTCGTTCTCCGGGGTGACGGAGATAAAAGACTTGTTAAATATCAAATGTGATAACAGTCCGTATTGAATTCCCGGTTTGTTTAAGAGGAGAAAAAAGCCCTTCCCTGAAACAGCAGCAGAGAAGGGCAAACGTGTCAAACCGGCTCTTAATCCACTCTAAATCGGAGATGTTAAGAATTGTTCCTGCAACAGGTGTTCTGGCTCGATGATTACATCCGACTTTCCTTCCCGCGGTTAGCAGTGGTTTTAAAGCGGCTTTTCATCTTACAGCTGCGATTACAGCAAAGGATTTTAACCTTTTTCCGTGTTACAGAATCATTCAATATTTAACTGCTTTCATTGTAACAGTGAAAATCATTTCTGTAAAGTGACTGTCACGATTAAATACATTTAACAGCCCGGATCAGTTTCCTGTGGCTCCGGATGTTGTCTGGGATGAAGCCGAACCGGCAGCTGAGGAAGCTGTTCCGGAATGGACGGTACAGGTGGACAGGGTGGAAAGTGCGATTCCGTTAAGACTGTCGGGAACCCAGGTGCCATTCACGGGTACAATACCGCTGGGGTATTTGATCTTTGACAGATCCAGCACTACCTTCTGTGCAGTCAGTTTAGAAGGGCAGCCGCTGCTTCTGAGCATTCCGGTAGATGTGTCGACTTCAACAACGGTATGGACATCATCCTTATCGGACGGGACAGTACCCGGAGTAAAATACTCTGTTCGTCTCTGCGAACCACGGGAATCCTGATCTGTGAGCTCATCCGCCAGTTTGCCGCTGGACTGATCGATATCTGCTTTGACCAGATCTGAAGGAATCGTGAAGGAGGCGGTTTTGACTGGCAGACGGTTCATAACGTATTCAAACATTGAGGCGGGACCGGGCTTTGAACCGCCGCTTATCCCGATATTCAGAACAATATCGCCTTCTGAAGTCTGGACGTTGTTTTCATCGTATCCGTACCAGACCGCCATCGAGTAATCGGGGGTATATCCGCAGAACCAGGCATGCATGTTATTGTCAGTGGTACCGGTTTTACCGGCAGCTTCGGTTCCAGATACCGAGATATTGGTCGTCTGCCCCTGTATGGCTTCTTTAAGTGTGTCGGTAATCAGATAGGAGGTGTCTGCCGAAAAGACACGTGAGGTGCCTGCAGAATGCTCCAGAATCACATTGCCGTCGCTGTCTTCGACTCTGGTATAAAAATACGGCTGCGTATAGGTTCCGCCCTTTGGAAAAACTGAAAATGCTGCAGCCATGGCCAGAGGCGTCTGACCTTCGCTGTACCCGCCCAGTGCCAGAGCTCCGCCGGATCGGTCTTCATCTGTCAGGGTCAGCCCCAGCTTCGTCGCATAATCGGCGCAGGTGTTGATTCCGGTTTCTGCTACAACCTGAGCGGCAATGGTATTGATGGAACCGGACAGCCCTTCGCGGACGGTAAGCGGACCGCTGAATGTATTGGAAGCGTTGTTTGGACGCCATCCGCTCCAGTCAATAGGCACATCATTAAAAACAGTGGCCAGGGTGACTTTTTTTGTATCCAGGGCCGGCCCGTAGGCAGTCAGGGGTTTGGTGCTTGATCCGGTCTGGAATTTACGTTCAGCCCGGTTCAGCGACAGATTGGTTTTATCCTCACGGCCGCCGACAATCCCTGCTACAGCACCGGTGGAATTATCAATGACGGTCATGCCAACCTGCGGACTGTAATCCGTACCGGTCAGCTCGGATGCCCGTGCAGCTTCTGAAGACTGGCCGGGATACAGATCGTCATCTTTTGCGGCTTTTTCCAGTGTATTCTGAACTTCCGGTTCCACGGTCGAGTAAACTCTCAGCCCAGCCTTCTGAATGTAAGCAGCCGCTTCTTCTTCACTGTAATTGTATTTACTCTCCAGATCGGTTAATAACTGAGCGTAAACGGAATCCGTAAAATACGAGTAGGTTTCTGTCAGATTCACGTAGACGAGACCGGCACCGTTATCGAGGTCCGTCAGAGCCTGCTGGTGTTCATCTGCATTCAGGTAACCCAGCTCTTCCATTTTAGCCAGCACCAGTTTGGCGCGTTCTTTGTTGACCGGGTTCAGAACGGCATTTCCATTGGCGTCGGTTATGATCGCTCCGCCTTCATCGTAGGAATAGGGATCGTAATAAGAAGGTGATTTTGGAATAGCGGCCAGAATCGCTGACTGTGCAGCGGTCATCTGGGTAATGTCTTCATTGAAATACTGTCTGGCGGCTTCTTTTACTCCGTATACGCCGCTCAAATTGATTTTGTTCAGATAGGCTTCCAGAATCTGATCCTTGGTCCAGATTCTTTCCAGCCTGCTGGCAAGGACCCATTCATTAAACTTACGTGTAATTGTTTTATCTGTCGTCAGCTGTGTGAGTTTGATCAGCTGCTGCGTGATCGTTGAACCGCCGGCTCCTTCAAGGCTTCCGGTTGTAACTACGCCGAGCACCGCCCGGCCAATGCCTTTAATGTCTACTCCGTGATGAGAGTAAAAACGCTGGTCTTCAATTGAAATAAAGGCGCTTCTTAATACCGGGGGAATTTCGGTAATTGAGACAGTATCCCTTATTTCACTGCCTTGCAGACTCTGATAAGGATTCCCGCTGACGTCATATATCTGTGCATTTTCATCATAAGTAAAACCGGACATATCCAGTTCCTGAACCTGGGAATACAGATACGCCACGCCTGCAGCCAGAACGATAAAAAGGATCAGGATTATCCACAAGATGATTTTCCCGATCCGGCGGCCTCTGGAGCCGGGGTCGTTCTTACCGTTTTTTCTGTTTCTGCTGTTTTGCTTTTGGGCAGTTGTTTCTTTTGCTCTGATTTGTTCTGAATTCATTGTTATATTATATTATAGAAACAGAAGAAATCAGACTGCTTCAGGTAATTTTAAACAGATAGTTAAAGTAAAACAGTATAAAATATGGCCCCGGGGGTCCGGAACTGAAATATTTTCCGGGAACGAACTGTGAACGGATTGTGAACATTCGTCTTTATTGACGTGAAGGCGCGAATGCCGGCAGGATCAGGCCGAAAAATCCGGGGCAGATAATGGAGTATATATGAAAGACGGAATAAAAAAATCGGCGTTGAAAAGGCTGGAACAGCTGGAGGGTCAGTCTCCGGTGGAAGGAGGCCTGCTTGACGAAGCCCTTTTAAATGAACTGGCACAGCTTACACGGGAAACCGGATGCGAAGTGATCGTCAATCAGGACTCTTCCGGCCACATTCTCAGTGCGTCATTCGGATCGGGAAACCGGGCCGCTTCAGAGGTCCCGAAAGATCAGGAACGTTATACAGGTGTGAGGAGCTTCCGGGTAATTCATACGCACCCGGGCGGCAATCCGCGATTGTCTGCTGCAGATCTTTCGACTGCTGAAATCCAGCGCCCGGCAGTTCTGGTGGCAGCCGGCGTGGACGATGAATCGGTTACCGGATTTGGCGCTGCCTATCCGGTCATTGTGGAAGGAAAACTGGAGTACAGGGAAGCGTATGGGAAGAATCTGGCCTGGCTGAACAGCATTCCCGTACAGCAGAACAGGAATACGGTGAACTCAGAGCTGAAAGCTGCTGCAGTCCACGATGAAGAACATGAGGTTCGTCCGGAAAGAGCGCTCCTGATCGGTATCGATTCCGGTGACACGACCGTCGATTTTGATGCTTCAATGACAGAGCTTGAACAACTGGCAGAAACGGCGGGGGCGGTTCCGGTTGGAATGATCACTCAGGTGCGCAACAGACCGGAAACCGGTACTTATCTGGGAAAAGGAAAGCTTGACGATCTGATCCTGGAGGTACAGAACAACGATATCGATCTGATTATAGCCAATGATTCGCTTACACCTGCCCAGATGTCGGCGCTGGAAACAGCAGCCGGTGTCAAGGTGATTGACCGAACCCAGCTGATTCTGGATATTTTTGCAGATCATGCCCGCAGTGCGGAAGGCAGAATTCAGGTGGAGCTGGCCCAGCAGAAATACCGTCTTTCACGACTCCGGGGAA
Organism: Eubacteriaceae bacterium; assembly: GCA_050945075.1. GTDB lineage: Bacteria > Bacillota > Clostridia > Eubacteriales > Eubacteriaceae > UBA7485. The sequence continues at coordinate 7,304 of JBMNSG010000097.1, forward strand.
TGGGCCTGGTTCTTTCACGTACCGGCGGCGGTATCGGTACCAGAGGGCCCGGCGAAAAAAAGCTGGAAACAGACCGGCGGCGTATTAACCGGCAGATATGGGAACTGGAAAGGCGATTTGAAAAGATAAGCCGGAATTTTGAAACCAGCACAGCCAGACGCCGCCGCAACGGCGAGAAAACGGTGGCACTGGCCGGTTACACCAATGCCGGGAAAAGCACCCTGTTTAACCGGATTACCGGTTCTGACGTCGTAGAAAAAGACGGCTTGTTTGTGACGCTGGATTCGACAGTCCGGCAGGCGGAGCAGCATGGCTTCCTTCTTTCCGATACAGTCGGGTTCATCGACAAGCTGCCGCATGAACTTGTCATGGCATTCAGGACAACACTGGCAGAAGCACGGGATGCGGATATCCTGCTGCATATTATCGATGCATCAGATCCCGGCATGAGCGGCCATGAACAGGTGGTACTGGAAGTTCTCCGGGAAATTGGCTGTCTGGGCGACAGCGGCCAGATCCTGATTCCTGTCTATAATAAAGCAGATATGCTGAGTCCTGACCAGAGACGGGTGCTGAAAAACAAAGCAGAACGTGAAGGCGGGGTATTGATTTCGGCAAGAACCGGGGAAGGGGTAGACGAGCTGCTTGAAAAGATCGGCATGCTGCTTTCCGGCCGCATCCTGGACGCGTCCTTTATGCTGCCGTACAGTGAAGGAGCTCTCGCTTCTGAACTGCATCAGCGGGGAAACGATGTGGAATCTGAATATCTGCCGGAAGGGACACTGCTTCGCATGCAGATCAGAGAAGACGAAATTCCGGACAATGCGCTGCCGTTTTTGAAGCAGGATGATGCCGGCCCGTCAGATCAACCCGGTAATGAAAATACCAGTTCTCAGAGTCAAGACAATGACTGAAGGTTATACCACTGTTGCCGAACCCTGTGAAACCGAGTGTGTGATCAAAAAAAGCCGCTTTATTGCCAGGGTCTATCCGATAGCTTCTGAAGAAGAAGCTGCCCGTATTACGGCGGATGTCAAAAAAGAGCATTACAAAGCCACGCATGTCTGCTCCGCCTGGGTCCTGCATACAGTGCCTGAAAAAATGAAAGCGCTGGATGACGGAGAACCCGGCGGTACAGCCGGGAAGCCTATGCTGGAAGTACTGCTGAACAGGAAAATCAAGAATGCTCTGGTACTGGTGATCCGCTATTTTGGCGGGATCAAGCTGGGTGCCGGAGGGCTGGTCCGGGCTTATTCCGGTGGATGCGCAGATGTTCTGAACAACGCGCAGCTTATCCGGCGGGAACCATCGCGCCGCATCACCATCGAAACTGAATACAGTCTGTATCAGGGGCTGAAAAACGAACTGGCAGAGCGCAACATCCTTCCGGATACCGAAGCATTCTCGGATATGGTCACCTTGACGTTTGAAATTCCGGACGGTCTGGAAACGAAGCTGATCGATGTGATCCGCGACTACACCAGCGACAGCTTTTTGTCCCAGACAGGAGAAGTACGGCTGATTGACCGTCCTTTCCTTGATGATAAAATCCGGTTATGATATCAT
>JBMNSG010000098.1:0-8820 GCA_050945075.1 Eubacteriaceae bacterium
ATCCCGGTTCGGTGGTGATGGCACTCGGATTTTTTGACGGTGTTCATCTCGGACACCAGCAGCTGCTGGGAAAAGCGGTGACAGAAGCAGAAAAACGGGGTTGCTCCAGTGCAGTGCTGACATTTGAAAATCATCCCTTAACTGAGATTTTTCCCCGGTACACGCCATTTCTGCTTATGGACAACCAGTCCAAGGCAGCCCGGATTCTGGACCTGGGGGTCGATTATGTATTTATGATCCCTTTCTCCAATAAACTCAGAAAGTACTCACCCAGAAAATTTCTTAAGGATGTTCTTCTGGATCATTTTGATATCCGCGCTCTGGTGGCCGGATTCAATTATACATTTGGATATAAAGGTGAGGGCGACTCGGAGCTGCTGAAAAAATACGGGCGCGAATATGGGTTTGATGTCTACATCGAAAAGCCCTGTTACAAGAATGACGAGCCTGTCAGCAGTACCATTATACGGGAACTGCTGGGCACCGGGGATGTGGAAGAGGCAGCAGAACTTCTGGGAAAGCCCTACAGCATTACCGGGCCGATTCAGACAGGGAAAAAACTGGGACGTGAGTATAATATCCCGACAGCCAATATCAAGCTGGATCCCAAGCAGCTGCTTCCCAAATCCGGTGTATACTTCACCCGGTTTACAGTAGACGGGAAAGCGTACGACGGGCTTACAAATCTGGGATACAATCCTACTTTTGAAAAGCATCCCTTTGCAGTGGAAACCTATATTTATGATTTTAATCAGAATATTTACGGAAAAAACGTTAAGCTGGAATTTTTAAACAGGATCCGGGGAGAAATGAAATTCCCGAGTCTGGAAGCACTGTTCGGACAGATCCATCAGGATATTCTGTCTGCAGATATGCTTTACCGCAGAACCAGAAAAAAGCCGGAGCCGGTATCGGAGAAGGACGGCTCGGAAAAATCAGCATGCAGTGAATCCGCGAGCCAGGAAAATGTTCAACCGCAGAAAACGGAAGTAAAGTAATCAGAATAACGGAAGTGCTGGATACAAAAAGCGAAATATCAAAAGCGAAATATCAAAAACTATATGACAAAAGCGATATGACAGAACAGGTATTCAGGAAGCCGGAACCGGAGAGACAGGAAAAAGGTCCCTCTGGTTCCGGCTTTTTTGTGGATTATCGACAGACTGGAGTCAGTGATTCAGTTTTCAGTCTTTACTGTCAATCGTACTCCTTCGCTTTTCACGGAATGACCGGGGAGAGTGACCGGTCAGCTTTTTAAAAACCTTTGAAAAATAAAAGCTGTCCTCAAAACCGACAGAAGCAGCGATATTCGAGATGGGAAGATCTGAATCGAGCAGCAGAATTGAAGCCTGGCTGATGCGGAACTGGGTCAGGTATTCTTTTGGTGAATTACCGGAAGCATCTTTGAATACTTCAAACAGATAAGAACGGTTAATTCCAATGTAGTCGGCAATTTCCTCAATGGTCAGGCCATAGGTGGCGTAGTTTTTCCGGATATAGTCAACGGCCATCTTATAATATCCCGATCCCCCGTTATTGCGGTTGTTTTCATCCAGAAACAGAGAAAGTGCTGTATACAGTGCGCCGGTCAGGCTGATCGAGTGACGGTAAGAAGTCCCCCGAACCCGCCAGACGTCTTTAAATGCCGTCTGAATGGCCGCACCATCTTCAGGATGGATGACAGGCATGAGCTCGGTAAACGCAGTCCGGCTCAGGAGATAACTGGCATCCGGACCGGAAAAACCCACCCAGGCGTAATGCCAGGGCCGGTCTTCATCCGCCCGGTACATGATGTTGCGATCCGGACGAACCAGAAAAGCATCGCCTGCTTTCAGATTGAAACGGCTGCCTTCACAATTATAGGTCCCGGCTCCGGAAATGATGTAGTGAATCAGATAATGGTCTCTGATTCCGGGCCCCCACTGATAGCCGGGGGTACATCGCTGTGATCCGCAGTTGTAAACGGTCAGTCCCGCCGGTTCACGGTGAGGCGTTTTATACGAGTGTTTGAATACTTTCTGTTCTTCCATATTATCTCCGGATTGATAAAATTTGATGATTCCAACATTATTCCAGTTCTTGGATACATTCTAACATAGAATACAGAGGTCTGGGTCATTAGAATATAAGTATAGACAAACGACAGAGCAGCAGACGGAAAAGGGCCGTCAGAGAGTTCTGCATCGGTGTCACGCTTCGAAGCAAATATGCAAAAATCTAGTTATTATGTGGTTTCAAGGGAATGGGAGAATTAAAAAAATGGGTAAAGCTCCAGTAGAGAATTCAGGAAAATTAACTTTTAAAGAGAAGTATTCGTTCGGTCTTGGTGCAATCGGGAAAGATATGGTCTACGGCATTATCGCCACATACGCCATGATCTACCTGACGGATGTAACAAAAATCAGTGCGGCATTCGTAGGAACAATGTTCTTCGTCGCTAAATTCTGGGATGCCATCAACGACTTGTTCATGGGAATGTTCGTAGACAATACCAGAACCCGCTGGGGAAAATTCAAGCCCTGGCTTATCATCGGGACGCTGCTTAATTCAATCGTTCTGATCATGTTCTTCACCAAGCTTCCGTGGCAGGGAACAGCACTGTATGTAGCGGTGTCTGTACTCTATGTACTCTGGGGCATGACTTATACAATCATGGATATTCCATACTGGTCCATGATTCCGAATCTGACTCAGGATCCGAAAGAACGTGAAGAAGTTTCCGTTATCCCGCGTGTATTTGCAGCAATCGGACAGATGCTGATTGTTGGCGGTCTCGGACTTCCGATTATGAATGCACTGGGCGGCGGACAGATTGGTTACACCAAATTCGCATGGATTATCGTACTTGTCTTTATTGCATCGACGACAATCACCTGCCTGGGTGTCAGAAATCAGAACAATCTGGTTTCGAAAGAAGAAGAAAAAGCTGAAAAAACAACAATCAAAGATGCAGTCAGAGCAATTACGCAGAACGATCAGCTGCTCGTTACCATCCTGATTATCCTGACCTTTAACCTGACAGTCAATTTTGCACAGGGTTCACTGCTCTATTACTTCAAGTATGTAACCGGAAACGCCAACCTGTTTGCTTATTATACTTTCTCGGCCGGGATTGCCACAGTAGTCGGACTGATCCTGTTCCCAAAACTGGCACAGAAGCTTTCACGACGTACCGTTTATATTCTTGCCGGTGCACTTCCGGCAGCCGGCCTCATGCTTCTTTTTGCCGGTTCCTATATAGCACCTCAGAGTCTGGCCATTACGATTATCGCAGGATTCATTTTCTCGGTCGGCCAGGGCCTGCAGCAGGGCTCTGTAACAGTTCTGCTCGCAGATACAGTTGACTACGGAGAATACAAATTCGGAAAACGGAATGAATCCGTTACCTTCTCCTGTCAGACACTGCTTGTCAAATTTACATCGGCATTTGCAACCATGCTCATCGGCTGGGCACTGACACTGACCGGTTATATTCCGGATGCAGTCCAGACTCCGGCTACCATGATGGGTATCAGAATTGTAGCTTTGATCGTACCGGCTGTTTTTGCACTGGTCAGCATGTTCATTTATCTGAAATATCTGAAGCTGAACACCACCTTCATGAAGAAGATCATCAACACACTGGATCTGAGAAAAGAAAAGAAAATTGAAGTTGAAACAGGCGTTTCTGCAATACCGGCAGCTGCCATGGCAGAAGCACAGGAATATGAAGAAAGAGAAAAAACACTTCAGGATGCCGCTTTTGCGGTTGATGAAGTGACAGACGAGGAATAAATGGAAATCGCAGAAATCAGAGAAAAACTCAGCACTGGCGGTTATAACGACCGGCTTGCGGAAGTCTACGGACAGGGACATGTTGCTGAACAGTCCGGACGCTACCTGGACATTATTGATGAATTTGAAAAACGTTATCCGGATAATCCCGGAACCGGAGCCGCTCTTTACAGCGCTCCGGGGCGGACTGAAATCGGCGGCAACCATACCGATCATCAGCAGGGCAGCGTGCTGGCAGGAAGTGTCAGTCTTGATGCTGCTGCCTGTGCGGCACCAAACAATACGGATGTAGTCCGGATCTACTCGCAGGGTTATCCGACTCTGTATGTGGACCTGAACGATCTGAAGCCCGATAAACGGGAGTATAACACGACATCAGCTCTGATCAGAGGAGTTGCTGCAGGTTTCATAGATAAATGCTATCCGGTGCAGGGTTTTGACGCAGTGATTTATTCGACAGTACTGGGCGGTTCGGGTCTTTCATCTTCTGCAGCCTTTGAAGTGCTGATCGGGGTAATCATCAACGATCTGTTCTGCGAAGGAAAAGAATCACCGGAATCCATCGCAAAAATCGGCCAGGATGCGGAAAATAAATTCTTCGGCAAGCCCTGCGGGCTGATGGATCAGATGGCTTCCTCAGTCGGCGGCATCATCGGCATTGATTTTGAAGATCCAAAAGAACCGAAAATCAGAAAAATTCATTTTGATCTGCCCAATGCCGGTTACGAACTCTGCATCATCGATTCACATTCCGGACATGCGGATCTGACAGACCAGTACGCTTCGATTCCGGAAGAAATGAAAGAAGTAGCCGGATATTTCGGAAAATCTCATTTAAAAGAAGTACCGGAGGCTGCATTCTGGGAAAGCATTACAGTACTGCGCAAACAGTTTGGTGACCGCGCGGTCCTCAGAGCTGCTCATTTCTTTAATGAAACCAAACGGGCGGAACTGGAAGCGGATGCACTGGAAAATGGAGAATTCGAATATTTCCTGAAACTGGTTCAGGATTCCGGGAATTCTTCGGCACAGTTCCTTCAGAATGTTGTTCCGGAAGGCAGTGTCAAAGATCAGAGCATTAATATCGTACTCGCTCTGTGTGATAGACTTTTAGGAGACCGGGGAGCCTGCAGGGTACACGGCGGCGGTTTTGCCGGAACGGTACAGGCTTTTGTACCCGACACAATGGTCGAAAAATTCAGAAAAGGAATAGATTCTGTTCTTGGAGAAGGCAGCTGCCATGTCCTGACGATTCGTCAGCAGGGCGGTATCGTTCTCTAGAACAGACAGGTAAAGAAAATGTCAGTACTTGTATTAGGTGGAGCAGGTTACATTGGATCGCATACAGTCAGGAGACTGCTGGAAGCCGGAGAAAATGTCGTGGTAGCAGACAGTCTCGTCACTGGTCACAGGGCTGCGGTCCATCCGGATGCGAAGTTTTACCAGCTGGATATCCGTGACCGCAAGGCTCTGGATAAACTGTTTGATTCAGAAGATATAGACACGGTCATTCATTTTGCAGCCAGCTCACTGGTTGGCGAAAGCATGACCAATCCGCTCAAATATTACGATAACAACCTCTATGGAACTATGGTTTTGCTGGAAGCTATGACAGACCACAAAATTCCACGCATTGTATTTTCTTCGACAGCTGCAACTTACGGCGAACCCGAAAAAATTCCGATTCTGGAATCAGACAGAACGGCACCGACCAACACATATGGTGAAACAAAGCTGGCCATGGAAAAAATGTTCAAATGGTCAGACCAGGCTGGCGGACCAAAATTTGTATCGCTTCGCTATTTTAATGCCTGCGGTGCAGATGATGCCGGAGATATCGGTGAAGATCATTCGCCGGAAACCCATCTGATTCCGCTCATTCTTCAGGTCCCGCTCGGACAGAGAGAGTCGATTTCGATTTTCGGGACAGACTACCCGACACCGGACGGCACCTGTATCCGCGATTATATTCATGTAGACGACTTGGCCCAGGCACATATCAAGGCCATGAATTATCTCAGAAACGGCGGAGACTCGGACATTTTCAATCTCGGAAACGGAGTCGGCTTCTCTGTAAGGGAAGTCATTGATACCGCTGGTAAAGTGACTGGTAAAAAGATCAAAGCAGTCGAAAGCGGCAGAAGAGCCGGAGATCCGGCCCAGCTTATCGCTTCCAGTGACAAGGCAAAAGACGTACTCGGATGGAAACCGGAAAAAGACAGTCTCGAAAAAATTATCGGGAGTGCCTGGAACTGGCATCAGAAACATCCGGAGGGTTTTACTGAATAACAGGAAAGAAAATGGAAAGTATAGAGAAACGACTGGGAGAGCTTGTTAATTACTGCATCGGAACCGGACTGATCGGGGAAGAAGACAGAATCTGGGCATTTAATTCACTGAATCTGCTGTTCGGAACGGAACCCGATCCGCAGGAAATAACGGAAGAAGTACCGCTTGAGAATATTCTCCCTGATCTGGTGGATTGGGCTGTCGCGCATGGACTGTGCGGCGGCTCTCAGACTGAACGTGATCTGTTTGATACAAAAATCATGGGTCTGATGACGCCCCGGCCATCGGATGTAATCGGGAAATTCGAAAAATTATATTCAGAAGATCCCCGTAAAGCGACAGACTGGTATTATCAGTTTTCACAGGACACCAATTATATTCGCAGAGACAGAATCCGTAAGGATCTGAAATGGGAAACGCAGACTCAGTATGGTCCGCTGGAAATTACGATTAATCTCTCCAAACCGGAAAAAGACCCCAAAGCGATTGCGGCTGCGGGAAAAGCCAGACAGACGGGTTATCCAAAATGTCAGCTCTGTGCTGAAAATGAAGGCTACGCCGGAAGACTGGATCATCCGGCACGGGAAAACCACCGCATCATTCCGATTGAAATCGACCATTCAAAATGGTTTCTGCAGTATTCACCCTACGTCTACTACAATGAACACTGTATCGTTCTGAACAGTGTGCATCAGCCAATGAAAATTGACCGCAGTGCTTTTAACAAGCTTTTTGATTTTGTAACGCTGTTTCCCCATTACTTTGTCGGCAGCAATGCGGACCTGCCGATTGTTGGCGGATCGATCCTTTCACACGAGCATTTCCAGGGCGGCGGCCACGAATTTCCGATGGCCCAGGCTCGGGAAATCCCGGTAGACGATCTTTTCCCGGTTGATGGTGTTCAGGTTTCAAGGCTTCACTGGCCGATGTCCGTGATTCGTCTCAGAGGCGCGGACAGAGAAAAGCTTACGGATACTGCCGACCAGATCCTGAAGTCCTGGAGAGAGTATTCGGATCCTTCAGCCGATGTTTTTGCCTTCACCGGAGATACACCTCATAATACCATTACTCCGATAGTACGCCGGCGCGGCGGTGATTATGAAATTGACCTGGTTCTTCGCAACAACCGGACAACAGCCGACCACCCCCTTGGTCTGTTCCATCCGCATGAAGAATATCATCATATAAAAAAAGAAAATATCGGCCTTATTGAAGTCATGGGGCTGGCTGTTCTTCCGGCACGTCTCAGAAAAGAAATTGAAATGATTCAGGAAGTTCTGATTCATGACACGGATACTGCGGATATCCCGGAACTGGCTATTCATGAAGACTGGATTGAAGAGCTCAGAGGTAAATATCCGGAATTCACGGATCTTAATACCAGCCTGATTCTTGAAAAGGAAGTCGGCCTGGTTTTCGAAAAAGTACTGGAAAATGCCGGTGTTTTCAAAAACACACCGGAAGGCATCGATGCCTTCGAACGTTTCATTGCCAGTGCGGCGTGTCCGGAACGGTCTGAGCTCGCAGTTTAATCAAAATTAAAGTATCTTCTATAAGCTTTCCAATTAAGGGTATATTATTATACACGATTTAAATTATCCGGGCTGTTCTGCTTTTTAACAGGACAGCCCTTTATTACGTCTGCCGCTGAAAATTTAAGCGGTCCGCTCCGGCAGCCGGCTTCTGACATCATTTTATACAAGCGGACCGGTGACAGAGCTTTGGAAACTGGAGGAGATATGAAAGGCTTTCTTGATAAATTTGAGCGCATCCAGCCGCTGCTGGTTCTGGCAGCAGCCGGAATCGGGCTGCTCATCGGGCAGAATCCGGTGATTGCAGAGAGTATGGGGGGACTGGAAGATCCGATTCTGATGGTCCTGCTGTTCTTTATTTTCCTCGATGCGGATTACAATGAAATAAGCAGCGCCATTAAGAATTTTAAATTTACAGGAACGGCAGTTCTGATGAATTTTGTCTGGACACCGCTTTTTGCAGCACTGCTGGCGAATACCATCCTGGCAGGCCAGCATGAACTGCAGACAGCGCTGCTGCTGCTTCTGGTGATGCCCTGTACCGACTGGTATCTGGTATTCACGGGACTATCCGGTGGAAATGTTCCGCTTTCCTCAGCACTGCTGCCGATTAATCTGGTCCTGCAGCTGCTCCTGCTGCCGGTTTACCTGACCCTGTTCACACATGGAGGAGTCGGTTTTGATTTCTGGAGTATTGCCGTGGATCTGGCCTCCGTCATTCTGATTCCGCTGATACTGGCACTGATTACCCGGTTTATGCTCATTCGCAGCAAACGGCTGGGACCGGTCAGCAGCTGGCTGGAAAGCAAGGGCGAAGTGGTCGAGTTCACGGTCATGATGCTGGTTGTACTGACCATATTTGCTTCCGAAGGTCAGGGATTGTTTGAAAATCCGCAGCTCTATCCAATGATGCTGCTGGCCATCTGCATTTTTTATCCGGTTAACTTCTGCCTGGCTTTCTTCCTGGGTAAAAAGACGGGTTTGTCCTGGCGGGACAGGGTTTCGCTCATTTTCACGACGACAGCCAGAAATTCGCCTCTTTCACTGACACTGGCAGCTCTGATCTTTCCGGAAGAGCCTCTGATTTCCCTGGCTCTGCTTATCGGACCGGTAACGGAACTGCCGATATCGGCGATCGAAACCTGGGTATTGAAAGTAATTCGTGACAAGCATCATCCGGAAGAGATTCCTCCCGAAAGCTGAGTCAGATCAGGCATTAACATCT
>JBMNSG010000099.1:0-8652 GCA_050945075.1 Eubacteriaceae bacterium
ATATTGATATCCGACTGCATGAATTCCAGAAACACCTGTGTCGAATTAGTCAGCAGAGTCAGATCAGAACGGTCTCTGATCAGGTTGAGAAGTTCCATGACTGTCGTACTTGAATCTGCTGCAATGGTATTTTTCCCGCTAAGCAGCGTCAGAGCCTTAATGGCCATCTGTTTTTTCTCTTCCACGCTGTGTCTGGCACGGTTAAAAAACGAGACGCCTTCTGACGGCAGCTGGTTATTGAGTACAGCTCCGCCGTAGGTACGGGTCAGAAATCCCTGTTTTTCCAGTTTTTCCAGATCACGCCGGATAGTTTCTTCTGTCACTTCGAAAAGTCTGCTCAGCTCGGAGACGTTTACTTTTTGATCCTTGGTGATAATCTGCTGAATGGTATTGATTCGATCTTTTGCGGACATTGTTTTTTCCTTCTTCTGTAAATGATATGACTTTCGGACCTGTAACTATGGGAACACTTTATACTTTTATAGTAACACGTTTCTGTGTTTCGGTAATATTTATGTTGGGTTTCCTCAAGCCGTTTTTGAAAACGTTCAATCATGATGGTGAGAAAAAGAGGATAAACTCCGGATAATCCAGATCCGCATCTACCCTCTTTATTCTGTACATTCAATTACAGAAGACTACCGCTCCGTCCGCTATGCGTACCGGATCCTCTTCTGTATCAGTCCTGATCCAGAGCTTCTGCCATGTCGCGCATGAGCTTGACATCGGCCGGGTCGAGTTCGATATCTGCAGCTTTGACGTTTTCCCGAATCTGGTCCGGTGAAGTCGCGCCACTGAGAATGGTGATATAGTCGCCCTGTGCCAGGATCCATGCCAGTGCCAGTGTCGGAATTCCGCAGTTGTACTTGTCGCACAGCGGTTTCCACTGATCGAGCATGTCAATGACTCTGGGCATGTTTTCCTTCTGGAACCATTTCTTGTTGGCCTGTGCACCGACCGGTGTGTAGTCTTTTGTGATGGTTCCTGTGAGCAGTCCCTGTTCAAGCGGTGAATAAGCCTGAAGAACAATGCCGTTTTCCTTGCATACCGGGATCAGGTCGTCTTCGACGGCACGGTCAAGGATGCTGTATTTTCCCTGGACAATGTCCAGTTCGCCGTATTTCAGATATTCTTTTACGTGGTCTACATTAACATTCGCTGCACCGATAGCTCTGATCTTGCCTTCCTTTTTCAGGTCGGTCAGAACAGCCATAGTTTCTGAAATCGGTGTGAAATAAGGTTCTACAGCCTGCCAGTGTGTCATGTAAATATCGACATAATCCGTGCCCAGACGTTCAAGGCTCTTGTCGATTTCTTCGCGGATTGATTCCGGTTCCAGATTCTTGTAGAGCTGTCTGTCGCCTACTTTGTTAAACAGGCTGCCCTTGCGGTCCCAGACAATGCCGCACTTGGTTTCGATAATGACATCTTTGCGGTTCAGGTTTTTCAGAGCCTTGCCGACCATGATTTCACTGTTTCCGAAGTTGTAACCCGGAGCGGTATCAATCAGGTTAATGCCCACTTTCGGAGCGGTGCAGATGGTGTCGATGCATGTCTGAGTTTCAAGGTCGCCGTTCCATGCCGGACCGCCGCCAATTGCCCAGGTACCCAGACCCATCTTGGAAATCTTCATGCCGGTTTTGCCTAAATCTATCATCTTCATATTGTTATTCACCTTTGTACGCCTGAAAGCGCTTTTCTACCTGTTCTCTTGACTGAACGCCGGTTGTGGCGCCTACGCTCTGTACGGAAATCGACGCCGTTGCATTGGCAAATCGTGCACAGTCGTACAGTCCTTTTCCTTCCAGCACGGCGCTGATAAATCCGGATGCGAAATTATCGCCTGCGCCGATGGTGTCGATCGCCTTGATGCCCTGCACTGCAGGAACTGTAAAGGCTTTTTCTTTGTTTTTGATAAAGCAGCCGTCTTTGCCGGTCTTGATAATGACGTTCTTCACGCCGCAATCGAGAAATTTATCGGCAATCTTGTCCAGATCTGTTTCACCGGTCAGCAGGCTGGCTTCTTCGTAATTGGGGAAGAAGTAATCAATGTAGCCCAGTGCATCACTGATATCGTCCAGCGTTTCATTCAGTCTCGGATGAACAACATCTGCACAGATCACGACATCATATTTCTTGGCTTCTTTAAAAATGGTTTCCAGCGCTTTGCCGTCCAGAAGCGGACTGTTAAAGATGCTGGCAAGCGACAGGACTCTGGTATTTCCGACTTCCTTCAGATCGATATCATCCAGGGACAGTTTCCACAGACTGCCGTTGCGGTTGGTCACAAAGGTACGTTCGCCGTCGTCTGTAACCAGGCCTACATTAATGGATGTGTCTGTGTTCTTGTCAATTTTGAGATCATCAATCTGAATGTTGTTCTTCTTACAGTTGTCGAGAATAAACTGTCCTGCAATATCATCCCCGATTTTACTCAGGAGGGCCGTTTTATGGCCCAGCCTGGATATAATCGTAGCTTCGTTGATCGCATCTCCGCCAATGGACATCGCAATCCGGTCAATCGGATAGGAAGCCACGTCAAAGATACTGCGGTTCACCGGCTGCAGCGGAATATCGACAATTGCCGCGCCGATGCAGATGACATCGAATTTCTTACTCAATTGTTTCAGCTTTTCCGTCAGCTCCGAACAGGACGATCTTTTCAGATGCGCGCTGCTTGACTGCCTGGCGGACTGCACGTTCGAGTTCGAGGAAAGATTTGTCAGTGTTTTCCCGGACTGCGTCCATGGCTGCCTGGCAGAGTTCCGTATGAATATTGATCTTGGTAATGCCCAGTGAAATGGCTGTACGGATATCTGCATCGCCGATACCGGAAGCACCGTGGAGAACCAACGGTACATCGACAGCATCCCGGACCTTCTTGACAACATCGAAGTTGAGCTTCGGTTCAGAAGTGTAAACACCATGCTGATTACCGATAGCAACAGCCAGAGAATCACAGCCGGTCTGTTCAACAAAGGCAGCTGCCTGGCTCGGATCTGTGTACTTGTAATCCGCCAGTGCTTCTTCGTAAACAGTTTCGTTTCCTACATGGCCGAGTTCTGCTTCGACCGGAATTCCACGCGGGTGGAAGTAGTCAACAACTTCTTTGGTGAGACGTACATTTTCGTCAAAATCGAAAGCGGAAGCATCTCTCATAACAGAATTCATGCCGTGTTCATAAGCGTTCTGAACGATTTCCATGCTGCGCCCGTGATCCCAGTGCGGGATAACCGGAACAGTTGCAGCTTCTGCCATCGAGATCATCATCTTACTGAAGTCTTCGAAGGAAGTATTGCCGACAAAGCCTGTACCGAAAGAGATGATAATCGGTGCTCTGAGTTCTTCTGCTGCATCAATGGCACCCATCAGCATTTCTGCATTCCATACATTGAAGTGCGGAATTGCGTAGTGATTCTTCTGTGCCTCTTTTTCCCAGTAAACGATATTGGCTAACATATTTTTCCTCTTCTAAGATTTATTCTTGTTGAATCTATGAATGACCGGAAAGCGGTCGGTTCAGTCTACTTTGATCACACCCTTGATGATTTCCTGTTTGTTGTTAACAGATTCATCAAAAGCACGCTGTACATCCTGGTAATCGTAAATGTTGGTAACCATGGACTTGACGTCGATCATCCCGGATGAGATGGCGTCGATCACGGCCGGATAGGTATTGGCATAACGGAAAACGGTCTGGATGGTCACTTCACGGTTGATCTTCAGGAAGTCAATCGGGGTTGCACCCGGAATTGTGCCGACGATCATGATCTTGCCGCCGCGCATAACCATATCAGGTGCCATCTTGGCTGTAACCTGAGCTCCGGCTGTTTCGAAGACGATATCTGCACCCAGATCTCCGAGGATTTCTTTTACTTTAGCGACCGGATCGCATTCCAGGCTGTTGACAACTTCCATTGCACCCAGCTGTTTTGCCATATCCAGACGTTTGGGCAGAACATCAACCACAACGATTTCCGAAGCGCCCTGAGCTTTGCAGCCCTGAAGGGTCATCAGGCCGATGCAGCCTGCGCCGAGGATAACAATTTTCTTGCCCGGCTTCGGGTCCGCCATCAGTGCGGCGTGCATGCCGACTGAAGCAGGTTCTACAAGAGCCCCTTCCATGGTGTCCATGTTGTCTGGCAGCATGTAAGTGTAGCTTTCCGGATGGCACAGATAATTGGTCAGTGCGCCTTTGTAGTTAGGCTGTGTTGCCATAAAGTCTACATCCGGGCAGATATTGTAGTGACCTTCCTTACAGAACTTGCAGTGTCCACAGGGAACACCAGGTTCAATGCAGACGCGGTCGCCCGGCTTGAATTTGGTAACCTTGCTGCCTACCTTGACAACAGTGCCGCCGCATTCGTGGCCCAGTCCGATTTCCTGATTCGGATCCTTGGGCGGAATGAAGGGACCAAACTGGAATCCGTGTACGTCGGATCCGCAGATGCCGACAAATTCTACCTTGAGCAGGACTTCGTCATCCTTCGGTTCCGGTACATCCGCCGGCAGGATAAGCATCTTGCCGGGTGTTTCGAGAATTGCTTTTGTATTTTTCATTGTTTTTCCTCTGATTCGATATTCTTGAAATTTCTGAATCTGCTGCTTCAGGCAGTTTCTTTACCGGTGTTGTCCACACCGCCGATTTCTTCGACCGATTCGCCTCTGGATTCAACGCCCATCACTACGATTACGATAGCAACGACAATCGAGACACCACCCAGGAACAGGAATACGCCGGTAACACCGGAGCTTGAAAGCAGGGATGCTACAATATAAGGAGCGATAATTCCGCTTATACGTCCGACAGCATTGGCCAGTCCGGATCCTCTGAGCTTGGCTTCAGTCGGCCAGATTTCAGGAACATAAACGGCAGATGCGTAGCAGACATACATATAAACAAAGGTGATCAGGAAGAATCCGATTATTGTGATCATCGTCAGGTCCGTCTGCAGTGAGTAAATATAGCCCAGGACTGCAATCAGGATCAGAAGGCCGGAGCCCATGATTTTTCTCGGAATCTTGTCCATAACCAGCATGGCGATAAAGATACCAAACGGTGCGCCAAACATACTCATGGTGTTCAGGACAATTGAATCTTTAAGATTAATTCCCTGTGTCAGGAAGATAGTCGGCAGCCAGTTAATCAGTGTGTACTGAACAACATTCATGGCAATCAGGACAAACGATCCGACAATAACACGTTTCAGGAGTTCTCCATGAAGGAGTGCGGAATACGGCAGGCTCTTGGCTGCTTCTTTTGTTTCTACTTCTTCAACAGGTTCCAGCTTTTCGCCTGTTGCTTCTTCAACTCTTTTTTCAATATCGGACATTACGGCTTCTGCTTCGTCGTATCTGCCCTGTGCTTCCAGCCAGCGCGGTGATTCCGGGAATTTCTTATACGCAATCCAGGTAGCGATGATTGAAAGGATACTCGGGATGATAAACTGCAGTCTCCAGTTGAGCTGCGGTGATACCCAGGCTGTCAGTCCCAGTGCGATCAGTGAGCATACCGGGTATGACCAGTTTCCAATAAAGGATATACGGCTTGACCAGGTACCACGGTTACGGCCCGGCATATATTCGGTAAACCCAGCAAACAGTGTAGTCAGCAGTGCGCCCAGGCCAAATCCCATCACAAAACGGCATGCGATCAGGAAGATCATGTTCGGTGAACACGCACCCGCCAGCATCGAGATAATGTGAATCAATTCAAAGAGAATAATGCTTTTTTTACGGCCGATCTTGTCGCCGATAATGCCGCCGAACAGTGCGCCGGCAAACATCCCTGCTGTTGTCAGTGATGTGAATGTTGCAGTCAGTGTGTTGTCCGTCCAGCCCAGTTCTTTGAGCTGTGCTGTTACCAGACCGCCGATGGCGTTACTCCAGCAGACCAGCAGCGCGAACGCGACGATCCCAAACATTTCCCAGTGCCACTTGCTGTCCGGCAGACGGTCCAGTCTTGCGCCGCAATTCGGTTTTTTTACAGTCTCCACTTCAGATTCTCCTTCGGTTGTATGAGTTTAAAATGTGTAATTAATTGATTTCTGAAAGAATAGGTGTATTAAAGTTCATGTGATGTCTGTCAGCTCAGAGCCTGTTTCATTTCATTTTCCATGATTGACCAGGCTTCTTCGATGTCATCAGATTTGTTCCAGAGTGCCGGCGGTCCCAGGACCACCATATCGGCTCCGGCATCATAAAGCGGCCGGTAAACATCTCCATTCATAGAGCCATCCGCTTCGATGAGGAAGGAAAGCCCCATATCTTTTCTCCACTCAACGAGCGTGCGGATCTTATCGTACATCTGTTCGATAACTTTCTGGCCTGCATAACCGGCATCGACGATCATAATCGTCACTTTGTCGAGCAGCGGCAGGTAGTAGCGGATGGCTTCCAGGGAGGCCGCAGGGTTCATGGCGATTCCCGCCTTGCAACCCAGCGATTTGATTTTATTAATAGTCACAAACGCATCGCTTTCAATGCAGTCCGTATGAGGCGTAATATAAGCAGCTCCGGCCTGAGCGCAGGCTTCCAGATAATCCTGGGGGTGTTGGACCATCAGGTGCGCGTCCATGGGTTTCTGAACATTTTTCTTATTCAGGTAATCCATGAAATCCGGGCCCACGCCGAAGCTTTTAACGTAATTGCCGTCTTTAATGTCGATATGGAGGAAATCGGCACGCTTGTCAATAAAGCGTACCTGATTTTCCATATCGAAGAGATCACAGCAGCCCATCGAGGGTGCTGTCATGAGTTTTCGTTCCATGTCTGCGATTTTCTCAGTCGTCGTAGTCGTAAGTCATGATGACTTTGATGGCTTCCTTGTTTCTCATTGCTTCGAAGCCCTTTTCCCATTCCGACAGGCCTATACGGTGTGTGATCATTGGCTGTACCTTGATCATGCCGGCCTTGAGAAGTCTGATGCATTCTCTCCAGGATGTTGAGTCATAAGCCATATGGCCGATGATGCTCTTGTTCCATGAAGTGATATCGTTGATGGAGAATTCAAGCGGCTTGAATCCCATGCCGACTCTGACGACTTCGCCGTTCGGTCTGAGCATTTCGATTGCCTGCTTGAGAGCGATGTTGGCGCCTGAGCATTCAACAACCAGTCCGAGGTTGTCCTGTCCGCAGATTTCCAGGCAGCGCTTGACGACGTCTTCCTTTGATCCGTTTACACAGTGTGTAGCGCCCAGTTCCTTAGCTACGCCAAAACGTACTTTTGTATCGTCTTCGAGACCGACCATCACGATGTTTACCGCACCCATGATTTTTGCGATCTGTACGGAGAAGAGGCCGAGCGGGCCGGTTCCGAAAACGACGACGTCCTGTCCTGGAAGAAGGCTGGACTGCTGAGCAACAGCTTTGTAGGCGTTGCAGATCGGGTCGAGTACTGCAGCTTCTTCGTATTTGACGCCTTCCGGGATTTCCCAGATTGCATGTTTGTGAATTGCAAGGATTTCACCAGGTACCTTACAGTACTTGGAAAATCCGCCGCCCCATTTGTTATTATCGAGGCCCAGGTTTACTTTTTCAGGGCAACAGAGGAAGTCGCCTTTTTCACAGGCCGGGCATACGCCGCATACATGGCCGGAGTTATCGGAAACAATTCTCTGTCCGATTTTCCAGTCTTTGACGTTTTCACCAACCTTAACGATTTCTCCGGCAAATTCATGTCCGCGGATCGAATTGAATTCGTCTGAACCGTTTTCTACTTTGTAATGCTTCATATCTGCTCCGCAGATTGCAGCAGCTTTCACTTCAAGAATGACGTCATCAGGACCGCAAGTCGGTTCCGGTACATCGATCATCCGGTATCCCCCAAATTCCTTACCGTAACGTGCTAATGCTTTCATCTCTTTCTCCATTCCTTGAATTGTGTTTCTCTCAATTCCTTGTCTATATAATACAACCTGTTTTGTGAGAAAGCAACAACTTTATCTGTGTTTTCCAATATTTTTCTTTGTTTATTTCATATTAACATCTGTGATTTGGTTTACAAATCTGTGTTTCAATCAATATGCCGATTGTTTTTACTTGATTTTGCAATGGCTGTATCACGTTTACAGGGATTTCGTGTACAAAAAAACGCCCCCGCTCCTGTATTAAGCGGAAGGCGTAAATGAAATTGTTGTTTCTTGTGAAAGCTGTTAAAAGCAGACGACAGTTAATGAGAAAACCAGGCGTTTGATCCGGTCACTTTTCCGTGACTGTTTTATCCCCGCCTTCAATATACGGGGTGGTATGGACAATGTACAGCGAAGGCGCGCCGCTGTTGTTTTCCACGCGGTGCCGCTCTCCCGGTTCCATATGGATAAAATCCCCGGTGCTGCAGGTATGCCTTTCACCGTCAATAATAAAATCCGATTCCCCCTCCAGCATATAGAAGTCTTCCTCCATATGGCTGTGGTAATGCTCCTCTGCTACATCTCCCGGTCTCAAGCGGCAGACCCCGAAATTACACCGGGGTCCCTGGAGAAAGTACTTGGGGCCGTGATCGCCGTGTCTGTAGTTGATGTCTTGTTCGTTGAGAATGCGCATAAAACCTCCGGTGAAATATATTTAATTAAGGAAAACAACTTTCCAAGCTTAGTTATAAGTTTTGCTTTAAGTTGAAACAATTCAGTTTCAGGGTATAATAATGATAGA
>JBMNSG010000100.1:0-8575 GCA_050945075.1 Eubacteriaceae bacterium
CTTTATGCTCAACGCCCGCGACAAACGGGAACGTCTGGAAAAGCAGAATAAAAAGCTTGCTGTAAAGATGGAAGACCTCAAGCTTCAGTACCGGGCCAAGCTTATGCTCATGGGTCATCTGGATATTACTGAAGAGGAAGCACACCGTTATATTCAGAAGCAGGCGATGAACAACCGCCGTACACCCGGCCAGGTGGCAAAATCCATTCTCGACCTGTATGAATCCCGGTAAAGCAGCAGGAAAGCACCCGGAAAAGGCGTTAGTCCGGCAGAATAGCCCCGGGATCTGTGCGCTCAAAAAACATCCATAAAACCAGAGATTGATTTTCGGAAAGAAAGCTCAGGTTCTCTGTGTTTATAATGATTTCATATTGTGTATAATTATATTACTGCAGGTCATTCGGATACGAATGCCCTGTGATGATCACAGAAACCAGGAGGACATATGATATGGGACGTTTAGCCGGAACGCAGACGCTGAAAAACCTGATGAAGGCCTTCGTCGGTGAAAGCCAGGCACGGATGAGATATACCTATTTCTCAAAGGAAGCGTATAAGGGCGGATATAAACAGATTTCCGATATCTTTAATGAAACTGCGGAAAATGAAACCCAGCATGCAAAGATGTTCTACCGCTATATTGCAGAATCCGAACAGGGTCCGGAAGGACAGCCGGTGGAGCTGGAGGTTTCTGACAGAGCGACTTATCCGGTCGCGCTGACTGCCGATACTTACGTGAACCTCGTCAATGCCGCCAACGGCGAAAAAGACGAATGGGGAACACTCTACCCGGCATTCGCGGAAGATGCCAGAAAAGAAGGATTTGAAGATATCGCTGCCACATTCAATGCCATTGTGCTGGTGGAAAAGCATCATGAAGAACGCTACCGCAAGCTGGCAGACAATGTCAAACAGGGAATTGTTTTCAAACGTCCGGAAAAAACAACCTGGCGCTGCCTCGACTGCGGATACACAGTCACCGCTTACGAAGCACCGAAAATCTGTCCGGTCTGCGGCAATCCGCAGAGAGATTTTGAAATCGCGGACTACAATTATTAAAATACAGGAACGGATATCAAGCCGGGGACCGCAATCGATCCCCGGTTTTTTTGTATGTAGAAATGTTTTCAGATGAGAGTTTCCAGTTTAATTGTCTGAAATCTTTAAAAGGCTTGGTTTTCTACTCGTCCTCTGCGAGTATCACATCGGTCAATTCAGATAGTGACTCATGGACTTTTTCTGGCAGGCCGGTGTCAGTCACGAGATGATCAATGTCGCGCCAGGAAGCGTACTGTGTCAGAGAAGTGACGGAGGCTTTCCCACTTTCAGTGATGACCATGGTGGCTTTAGCGTTGTCGAGGGCGGTCTTTTTCGTCTGGACATCCATAAAGTCACAGGTCGTGGGACCATTGTGACCCTCGAAGCCATTAGTACCAAAGACAGCTAGCTCAAATTTGACTGATCCCAGAAAATTTGTCGCCTGAAAACCTTCCAGAGACATATTGGTACTGTTTATCTGCCCCCCGGTTAGGATGACCGTATTCGCTGAGCCGACAAGTTCATTAGCGGCACTTAGAGAATTGGTAATAATCGTTAAGCCGCTTTTTTTACTCAAAAGCCGCGCGAGACAGGTGACAGTACTACCGGTATCTAGAAATATAACACCCTGGTCAGGAATGAGATCCAGAGCTTTACGGCAGATTGCTTCCTTGACTCCAAGATCCTCATCAACGCGGGAAGCCATTGCTCTGGTGCGAAGCTCGTATGGAGCGATTGCACCACCATGGCTTTTCTCTACAGCTCCGATACTATTCAGATAATTCAAGTCACGACGGATCGTTTCTTTGGAAACGTCAAGTATTTCTGCCAGTTCCACCATTTTGTAGCCGCCGTTCTTTTCAAGCAACTCAACAATTTTATTTTGTCGTTCTGCAGCCAGTAATTTCGCCATAAAACATCCTTTCGCCAATTAAACAGCATAAATAAACACATTAATATTTGGCTTTATGTGGTCTTATTTGCTATTATACACCACCTTGTTGCCATTTGGTGTAAACAGCCCAAGAACATAAGCGAGACACCAGAAAAATAAAAGTGCTTAAAATGTGTCATAATGAGGATATATGACATGAAATGTGTTGACAAGACACAAATAACCAACTATAATGAACTCATAGAACAACAGAAAACCAAATATGGAAAAGGAGTTTCTTATGAAATTACAATTGGCACTGGATGATATTAAATTTGATGATGCGATCGAACTGATCGGGAAGGTTAGAAATTACATCGATATCGTAGAAATCGGATCACCTTTCATTATTGACTGTGGTATGGAACCTGTCAGAAAAGTTAAAAAGCTTTATCCGGAGCTCGAGGTTTTAGCAGACACAAAGATCATGGATGCTGGCGATTATGAAGCGGAATTGACTTATCTTGCGGGCGCGGATTACTGTACAGTACTTGGAGCAACGGATACGTTGACGATTAAAGGTTGCCTTGAGGCAGCAGAAAAATATGGGAAGAAAGTTTTTGTTGATATGATCTGCGTAAAGAATGTTGAGGAAAGAGTCGCAGAAATCGAGGCCGCGGGTGTCAATTGTATCGGCGTCCATACTGGGGTGGATCTACAGGCAGCCGGAGTCACGCCACTGGATGATTTAAAGCGGATTAAAGGCGCAAGTAAGCATTCTCAGATATCGGTGGCAGGTGGAATTAATGTCGATACAGTGGAAACATATATGAAAGCAGGCGCGGATATTGTAATTGTCGGCGGTGGTATCAATCATGCTAAAGATCCAGTCGCAGCAGCAAAGTCACTTTATGAGAAAATCCATAGCTAAATTTGGAGGGGAATTATGAAGTATGGCAATTTGAGTAAAGTAATAGATGAACTCGCAAAATTCTCGACGAAGGTCATGCAGGAAGATGCTGACAAGGTTCTTAGTGAAATTCTGAATGCGAATAAAATATTTGTGGCTGGAGCCGGACGCTCTGGATTTGCGGCAAGAGGCTTCGCCAACAGATTAGCACATCTGGGGTTTAACGTATCTTTTGTAGGAGAACCGACGACGCCACCGATCAAGAAAGGTGATTTGCTTCTGATCGGATCTGGTTCAGGAACGACCGGGAGCCTGGTTAAAATGGCTGAGACTGCAAAAAAACAAAGTGCAAGATTAGCGACAGTGACAATTGCTCCGGATAATACAATTGGCAGTATGGCTGACGCAGTGATCGTTCTTCCGGGAACAACTCGTCAGTTAGTTGATGGAGAGGCCGATGATCAAGGGTCAATCCAGCCGGTTGGGACGATGTTTGAGCAGATGAGCTGGCTAGTATATGACAGCCTGGTATTGGATCTGCTTAAGGAAACGGATCAGACGTTTGATGATTTGCTTGCCAGACACGGAAATCTGGAATAGGAGAAAACAATGAAAAAAGCGGTACATTTTGGAGCGGGAAATATCGGTAGGGGCTTCATTGGAGATTTACTGAATGAATCAGGATATGAAATTTTTTTTCTTGATGTTAGTGACGAACTGACCCAGAAATTGAATAAGGACGGATGTTATGAGTTATATCTGATTGATCATAATTACGCGCTGAAAACGATACAGCCAGTATCAGCCTTATCTACAATAAAACAAAAGGACGCTTGCATTCAAGCAATTGTAGACGCAGATATTATTACCACTTCTGTATGGGCGAACAACCTGCCTAAGATCGCACCGTTATTAGCGCAAGGACTTAAGGCGCGCCTTGAGGCAAATCGTCCCAGAGTAAACGTGCTTGCTTGCGAGAATGCCATGTTTGGAACGGATATTCTAAAAAAAGCGATGGCAGAAAGTGATGTGGATATCACGATGGAGCAGCTTGATGCGATTGCTGGGTTCCCTAATACAGCGGTTGACCGCGTAGTACTTGGCGGAGAAAAGGATGGTCGTCCGATTGTCAATATCGCGGATTATCATGAACTTGCCGTCGAGGAAACAAAACTGGTCGATCATGATGAGAAACCGATTCGGGGAGCTCATTATACAAACAACCTTCAGAAATTTCTGGAACGAAAACTATATGTTATCAACTGTGGACACGCCTATGCGGGATATCTTGGGTATATCCATGGACTTACGAGTGTTTACGATGTTTTCATGACGCCGGAATATGTTGCGGAGATCCGAAAGGCTATGCTCGAGTCTGCAAAGTTAATCGAGAAAAAATATGACTTTACTGAACAGGAAATGAAAGAATACGTGGATTTCGGTATCAAGCGTTATCAGACAAAAGGGGTAGATTATCCTGTTAGTATGGTTACTCGTTCTCCAATTCGCAAGTTGGGCGCGTCAGATCGTATGGTCGGCCCTTGTACGCAGTGTGAAGAATACGGACTACCGAACGATGGTCTCATAAAAGGAATCGCACTTATCCTGTTACTCGACCGCGAGGATGATGCGGAAGCCGTGGAACTCCAGAATTCAATAACAAAAATCGGTATAGAAAATGCGATCGAACATTACTCCGGCATTCGTACAGGTACGAGTCTTCAGAAACGGATCCTCGATTATTACAATGAGTTGAAAAAAATCCGTGACAACCGGTAAGGAGAAAAATTCAATATGAATGGAAAAACCGTACAGGCAAAAATACAGAAATTCGGTGCTGTGTTAAGCGCCATGGTAATGCCGAATATCGGTGTTTTTATCGGATGGGGAGTCTTAACAGCACTTTTCATAAGCACGGGTTGGTGCCCGAATGAGTATTGGAATAAGCTGGTTAGCCCGATCCTTACTTATTTACTTCCTATTCTAATTGGCTATACGGCTGGATATAACGTATATGGTCGCCGAGGCGGGGTCATTGGTGCTTTTGCAACCATAGGAGCGGTAATCGGGTCTGATGTTACTATGTTAATTGCTGGTATGATTCTGGGGCCGCTTGCAGCGTGGATTTTAAAGAAGTTTGACAATGCCGTCAAGGGAAAAGTAAAGCCCGGTTTGGAAATGCTGGTTGACAATTTTTCGCTTGGTCTGATTGGTGTAGCGCTTTGTATGTTAGGATACGCGATCTTCGCGCCGATCATGACATCAATCCAGGATGTTCTCGGTGCCGGCGTTAATTTCCTCACGGCAAAGGGTCTTCTTCCTCTTGTATCTATTTTCGTGCAACCTGCGCAGATTCTATTCCTGAATAACGCGATCAATCAAGGTATTATGATACCACTTGCGATCCAGCAAGCGGCTGAGACAGGTAAATCAGTATTGTTTCTCGTTGAGGCCAATGGAGCCAATTGGGTTGGCGTTGCACTCGCCTTTTCTGTTTTTGGGACAGGTTTGGCGAAAAAGACTGCTCCTGGAGCTGCATTTATTATGTTTTTCGGAGGTATTGCCGAAGTTGTCTTCCCATACTGTCTGATGATGCCTCTCACGATCCTTGGTCCAATCGCGGGAAACATATTTTCTCTCTTTATTCTGACTACTTTCGGTGGTGGTACTGTCGGTGCTGTATCTCCAGGATCAGTTATTTCATTCTATATGATGACGCCTAAAGATAGCCTTCTTGTTAATACCATAGCTTATTTTGGCTCTCTGGTAATCACCTTCGTTGTAACCGGGTTTATTCTTAAAGTATTTGGCCCCAAAGAAACCTCCGAAGGTCTTTTGACGGAAACTCTGGACGAAAAGAGCGGTGACGCGGACATGCTTGCAAAGAGGAGTGCTTCAACATCGACTGTTACTCGTCATATTGCGGCTCTCAAAAAAGTTGTATTTGCCTGTGACGCAGGTATGGGTTCTTCAGCAATGGGCGTTTCTATCCTAAAAACTCATCTTCAAAAGGCCGGGCTGTTCCCAGATATAAATCATGTAGCTATTGCCGAAATTCCAAAAGATGCTGACGTCATCGTAACGAACGTTAACCTGGAGGAACGGGCGAAAATATCTACAGAAGGTAAAATTCCGATTCTTACTCTCAGTAATTTCATGGATCAAAAGGAATATGATCGCATCGTGTCTGAGATACAGGAAATGATGGAAAACAAGGACGCAGTACCCTTGAAAGATCTGATGCCTGATGAAAACATTCTGCTTGGCGCGGCCTATCAAAATAAAAAGGAAGCGATCGAAGCATGTGCAGATATTTTCATCAAGGGCGGCTACGTTATACCAGCCTATAAAGAGGATATGATCGAACGGGACAAAGATGCATCAGTCTACATCGGTAGTGGTGTTGCGATGCCTCATGGTCTCCCCAGTTCTAAAAAGACTATTATCAACTCAGGAATATGTTTTATTCAAGTCCCAGATGGTGTCGACTTTGATGGAAATACAGCTTACTTGCTTATTGGTGTTGCCGGTCGCGAAGAGGAACACGTCGACATGCTCGGTCAGATTGCCACTAAACTATGCGATGAGGAAAATATAGCAAAACTCGGAAAAGCGAAAACATGTGCAGAAGTCAGAGATATTCTTCAAATTAAAATTTGAAAATAGCATTCTGTAAAACTGAAAGTCAGGGAAGAATACTTCTTTGACTTTCTTTTTTGCTCAGCAGATTTATTGTTCTTCATATAATCTTGATATGGCAGTTCTCCATTTAAAATCAATAGTCTCAGTGATTTGCTTCCCGGATACAGATATACAATGTTAAAAATCAATTAATTTACCCCTATTTACAGGGAGCAATCTGTTTTCCATTTGTACTTCTCTCCGGAACCTGCTAGAATACCCCCAAATCCTTGCGGGGTATTTTTAATGAAAAATAACGCATCAGACAAAAACGAAAACAAGCAAAAAATCAAGCCGCCTGTCAAGCCATTTGTCAGGCCATCTGACAAGCCATCTGGAGATCAAGAACGGCAGGGCCTGAACCGGACTGCTTCCGCATTATCCGGGTCAGCCCGGCAGGCGGAGTCTTTTCCGACGCTGGCCGTTATTCTCCGCTTTGCGCAGCAGCAGAAAGCTTCGGATATCCATATCGGCGGGGGAGAGATCTGGATCCGGACGGACGGAAAACTGGCACGGGTCAGAACCGGGGATGGAAAGGCAGCGGAAAGAGCATGTGATGAAGCGGAAGCACTCACAGAAAAACGCACAGACTGCGGGGCTTCGATCATTCCGGGAACACGGCAGCGGCTGCACCGTTTCCGTTCTATGGGCGGAGACTGTCTGTGTATCAGGCTTCTGCCGGGGCAGGTTCCTGATGCCAGGACGCTGGGGCTGACACCGGGACTGATTGAATTAAGCAGTCTCAGAGCGGGAATGATTCTTGTGGCCGGGCCTACCGGTTCGGGGAAATCCACCACACTGGCGGCTCTGATCAGGGAGGCGGCGGTGAACCGCGCCTGTACGATTGTGACGCTGGAAGATCCTGCCGAATATGATCTGGCGGGAATTCCGGAATGCCGTTCGCTTATCCGGCAGCGGGAGATCGGGCGTGATATTGAAAGCTACGAGGAAGGGCTCAGAGAAGCGATGAGGCAGGATCCGGATCTGATTATGATCGGTGAGCTGCGTGATGAAAAAACGGCAGAGCAGGCGCTTAAGGCCGCAGAAACGGGACATCTGGTCATGAGCACCCTGCATACGACAGACTGCGCCCAGAGCGTGGACCGGTTTCTGGAAATGTTCCGTCCGGAAAGCCGCGATTCGGCACGGGGTGTGCTGGCGGATGTCCTGGAGGCGGTGTGTGTCCAGCGGCTCATTCCAGCCGTGGGCGGCGGACGGGTAGCTGTGCGGGAAATTATGCGGGGCACTCCTGCTGTAAAAGGGCTGATCCGGGACGGCAGGACCCATCAGCTGAAAAACGTGATCCAGACTTCCGGTTCGGAAGGAATGGTCCTGTTTGACCGTGATCTGGCGGACCTGGTGGGCTGTGGAAGAGTCGCGGAAGAAAACGCCCTTCTTTATGCTGCAGAACCGGCACAGCTTTCCGGTTATCTGAAAAATCAGACACCAAAACCAGTCCCTGGCGGTCAGTCGGAAGAAGAAAGGTCAATCAGTTTATTAAATAAATCAGTTTAGTTAAAAACAGAAAGGTTCTTCATTTTGGCAACCGCTTCTTTTACTGCAAAAAAGCGGGTGAAGGTACGGTCGGGGTCTCCTGATTCCGTCATCTGATCCTGCTGCGGACGCGAGAACAGGCGTCCGGCGATTTTCTGATGGAGAACCCGTTTATGATGGTTGCGTTCTACGGACTGGACGTCGACGCCAATCGGGAAATCGGCCAGGACGGCAGCACAGGCTCCATCGGTATGAGAAAGCGAACAGTAGAGCTGACGGCCGTGATGACGGAAATTTTCGGGCAGAAAGGGCTTTCCGGAATCCAGGTATTCAAAATCCGGAAGCTCGTCAATGCCGAAGTCGCTGGACAGGCCGTAAGCCAGCAGCAGATAGGCGATCAGAGCATTGTCCCGGTCACTGCTGCTTTTAAAATCTGCAATATGGTTTTTCCTGCCTTCCGGAAGGATCTGAAGCGCACGTTCACGCATTGAATCTGAAAGCTGGCCATCCTGACTGGTTGTATATTTATATATTCTAAACATTTTTATATCCTGTTATATTCAATGAATCTGTATTGC